>NZ_FNCU01000005.1:0-241027 GCF_900099855.1 Bradyrhizobium sp. Rc2d
GCAGCATCACCGAGACAGCGCGACGGCTGGGCCGCACGCAGCCGGCGATCACTCTGCAATTGCAGCGGCTGGAGGAACTGACCGGAAAGCAATTGTTCGAGCATGGCGGCCGCAGGCTGACGCTGACCGACGACGGCACCATCGTCCTAACCTACGCCAAATCCATCCTGAGGTTGCATGACGAGCTGATTTCGCAATTGGCGTCACAGGAGATCGAGGGCCAAGTCGTGCTCGGCACGCCCGATCTCTATGCCGCTTTCATGCTGCCTCAGATCCTCAGCGTGTTCCGGAAATCCTTTCCGCGCGTGCAGGTCGAGCTCAACTGCGCGCTCTCGACACCGCTAGTCGGCCTCGTCAAGCGCGGCGACGTCGACATCGCGCTGGTTACGCGCATGAACGATTTCACCGGCGGCCAGGTGGTGCGGCGCGAGCAACTGGTCTGGATGACCGGCGAGCAATCCGCCGCGCATCAGGAGCGCCCGATTCCGCTGGCGCTCTTGCCGCCCGGCAACATCTATCGCGACTACGCCATCGACACGCTGGAGCGCGCGAATTTGCGCTGGCGCATCGCCTGCGTCAGCGAAAGCGTCGGTGGTCTTCAGGCCGCGGCTTTCGCGGGCATAGCCGTGACCGTGCTGGGCCGCAGCGCGCTGGTGCCGGCGATGCGCGAAATCGGGCCGAATGAGGGGCTACCGCCGCTGCCGAAGATCGAGCTCTTGCTCTACAAGTCGAGCGGCGCAACGTCCAAGGCCGCGACGGCGCTGCACGACTATCTCGCGCACTATCTGCGGCTCGATGAAGAGCTCGGCGGCCGCGGGGCGCCGATCGAGCTGTCCTAGCTCACGCCTTCTGGCGCAGCGCCAGCTGCGGCCAGAACTTCGCCCAGGGCTGCGCCGCCTCGAACGCGGCGGCGATGCTGAAGATCGTAGGCTCGTCGAGCCAGGTCGCGACAATCTGGAGGCCAATCGGCATGCCGTCGCTGTCGAAGCCGCAGGGGAGCGTTGCCGCCGGAAGGCCGGCGAGATTGATCGGCCAGGTGAAGGGCGACCAGCCAAGATGCGGGTCCACCTCGCGGCCGTCGATCGAGCCGACGCCGATCTGCCCAGCCTCGAACGCGGTCACCGCGACGGTCGGGGTCACCAGCGCATCGACGCGCTCGAACAACTTCAGGAACGCATTGCGCGCCTGGCCGCGCCGGTAGCCGGCCTCGATATAGTCCGTGCCGCTGTAGTGCCGACCGGCGCTGACGACGTCGCGATAATCGGCCTCGGAGCTTGCGAGTTCGGCCGAGGTCCTGGTCGCGACCGCCGCCGCCTGCTCGGTGAAGGCGATCGGCTTCAAGGTGTGTTCGAGAATACCGGGGTCGAGGCCCGGACCATCCATGGTCACCTGCGCGCCGCAAGAATCGAGAATGGCAAGCGCCTTGTTGAACGCTGCTCTCACTTCGGGACTGACGGCGCCGTAGCCGAGATCGACGCTGGCGCCGATGCGGATTCCGTTCAACGGCGCGGCGTTGGTGTCGAAGCGGCGGGATGGTACCGGCAGGCTTGCGGCATCGCGCATATCATAGCCGGCAATAATCTCCAGCGTGAGCGCGGCGTCCGCCACCGTGCGCGTGATCGGTCCGGTATGGGCGAGCGAAGCCCAGGACGGCGGCGAGAAGCCGGGCGAGCGCGGCACGAGGCCGAATGTCGGCTTCAGGCCGAATACGCCGCAGAAGGACGAGGGCACGCGGATCGAGCCGACGCCGTCGGTGCCGATCGCGATCGGGCCGCAGCCGGCGGCCACACCCGCCGCCGCACCGCCGCTCGAGCCGCCGCTGGTACGGCCGAGATTCCAAGGATTGCGCGTCGTGCCGGTGACCGGGCTGTCCGCGGTCAGCTTGTAACCGGACTCGCAGGTGGTGGTCTTGCAAGTGATGATGGCGCCCGAAGCCTTCAGCGCCGACACCACGGCAGCATCGACATCGGGCACGAACGCCTTGTTCATCGGCGAGCCGGCATAGGCCGGCACGCCTGCGACGAAGACGAGATCCTTGATCGTAACAGGCACGCCGGCAAGTGGCCCCGTGGCCTCCCCCGCCCGCATCTCCCGGGTGAGACGATCGGCCTCCGCCCTCGCCTGCTCGTACATCGGCGTCACCACCGCGTTGCAGGCCTCGTTCGTCGCCTGAAGCGCGGCGATGGTGTCGTCGACGACATCGCGCGGGGTGAACGTCTTGCGCCGGTAGCCGGCCATGATCTCGGTAACAGAGAGCGCGCCAAGATCAGTCGGCGCCGGCGGGAAGGCCGTTCGGCCGGGACCATCAGTCATCATCAACCCTGAAGAATTAGCTGAGCGCCCCGTCGACGGCGCGCTTGGCCATCACCGTGACGAGATGCGCCCGGTAATCGGCTTCGGCATGGATGTCGGAGGTGAGGCCGTCATTGTCGATCTTGATCGCCGCGATCGCGGAGGGATCGAAATTGCCCGACAGCGCCGCCTCCATCGGCGGTACACGGAACACGCCTGGCCCCGCGCCAGTGACGGCGACGCGAACGCCATCGGCAAATTTCGCGACGAACACGCCGACCAGCGCATAACGGGAAGCCGGCGCCTTGAATTTCGCGTAGCCTGCCTTGAGCGGCACCGGAAAGCGGATGGCAGTAATGATCTCGTCGGGTTCAAGCGCCGTCTCGAACAGCCCGAGGAAGAACTTGTCGGCAGCGATCTCACGCGTGCTGGTGATGACGGTCGCGCCGAGGCCGAGCACGCTGGCGGGATAGTCAGCCGCCGGATCGTTGTTGGCGACCGAGCCGCCGATGGTGCCGCGGCTGCGCACGGCGGGGTCGCCGATCATCGAGGCCAGCGCCGCCAGCCCCGGAATTTTCGTCTGTACCAGCTTGGACGCTGCGACCACCGCATGCGGGGTCATCGCGCCAATCGTGATGGTCGCGCCGCCGTCGGTGATGCCCTTCAGCGAGCCGAGCTTCGACAGATCGACCAGCGCAGACGGACTGGCCAGCCGCTGCTTCAGCGTCGGGATCAGCGTCATCCCGCCGGCAACGAGCTTGCTGTCCGCGATCGAGGTCAGGAGCTTCGCCGCGCCGGGAATCTGATCCGGCTGATGGTAGGCAAACGGTTTCATTTTGGTCCTCCCTATTCCGCCGCGACCGGCAGCGACGCGTTTTGCAGCAGGCGCCAGATCCGGTTCGGCGTCGCCGGCATGTCGACATGGGTGACGCCGAGATGCGAGAGTGCATCGACCACCGCATTGATGACGGCGGCGGGCGATCCGATGGTGCCGACCTCGCCGCAGCCCTTCACGCCCATCGGGGTGTGCGTGCAGAGCGTCGAATGCGTCGCGACTTTCATCATCGGCAGATGGTCGGCGCGCGGCATGCAGTAATCCATCAGCGAGCCCGACAGCAGCTGGCCCGATCCTTCGTCATAGACCGCGTTCTCGAACAACGCCTGGCCGACACCCTGCACGATACCGCCATGCAGCTGGCCCTCGACGATCATCGGGTTGATGACCGTGCCGACGTCATCGACCGCGGTGTAGTTCACCAGCATCACCGTACCGGTCTCGGGATCGACCTCGACCTCGGCGATGTGGCAACCGCCGGGATAGGTGAAGTTGACGGGGTCGTAATAGGCCTGCTCCTCCAGCCCCGGCTCCAGCACCTCGAGCGGATAATTGTGCGGCACATAGGCCGCACCTGCGATCTCCTCGAAGGTCTTGATGCGGTCCGTGCCGGCGACGGAAAACTTGCCGGCCTCGAAGTGGATATCGGCTTCGGACGCTTCGAGCAGATGCGCGGCGATCTTCTTGCCCTTGACGATCACCTTGTCGGTCGCCTTCGACAGGGCGGCGCCGCCGACGACCAGTGAGCGCGAGCCGTAGGTGCCCATGCCGAACTGCACACGGTCGGTGTCGCCGAACACGATGTCGACATTCTCGAACGCGACGCCGAGCTTGTCTGAAACGATCTGCGCGAAGGTCGTCTCGTGGCCCTGGCCGTGATTGTGCGTGCCGATCATAACCGTCACCTGGCCGGTCGGATGCACACGCACCGTGGCGCTCTCATAGAGACCGCCGCGCGCACCGAGCCGTCCGGCGAAGCGCGACGGCGCGAGGCCGCAAGCCTCGACATAGGTGGAGTAACCGAGCCCGCGAAACTTGCCCTTGCTGGCGGATGCCGCCTTGCGTACGCCGAAATTCTTGACGTCGGCGGCGACAAGCGCGCCGTCGAGGCAGCCCATGGGATCGCCGGAATCATAGTGCACCAGCACCGGCGTCTGGTACGGATAGGCTTCCTTCGGGATCATGTTGCGGCGGCGGATCTCGACGCGGTCAATCCCCATCTCGCTGGCCGCGACGTCAACGATGCGCTCCAGCACGAAGGTCGCCTCGGGCCGTCCTGCGCCACGATAGGCGTCGACCGGTACGGTGTTGGTGAAGACCACCTTCACGTTGCAGTAGATCGCTGGCGTGGTGTAGACGCCGCCGAGCAGCGGTCCATAAAGATTGGTCGGGATGTTTGGTCCGAAGGTCGAGAGATAGCCGCCCATATTGGCGAGCGTGTTGACGCGGAAGGCGAGGAATTTTCCAGTCTCGTCGAGCGCGAGCTCGGCCTCGGTGACGTGATCGCGGCCGTGACGATCGGAGACGTAGCCCTCCGAGCGGCTCGCGACCCATTTCACCGGCCGCCTCACGCGCTTGGCCGCCCATGTGATTACGGCCTCCTCGCCGTAATGGAACTGCTTGACACCAAACCCGCCGCCGACATCGGGCGCGACCACGCGCAGCTTGTGCTGGGGAATGTTCAGCACCAGCGCCCCCATCAGGAAGCGCACGACATGCGGGAACTGGCTCGTGGTCCACAGCGTGAAGCGATCAGTGCCCGGCTCATATTCGGCGACCGCCGCCCGCGGCTCCATGGGATTGCCGATCAGGCGGTTGTTGACGAGGCTCAGCTTGGCGACATGCGCCGCCTTCTTGAACGCAGCCTCGACCGCGGCCTTGTCGCCAAGCTCCCAGTCGCAGCAAATGTTGTTCGGCACGTCGTCGAACAATTGCGGCGCGTCCGGCCGGATTGCCTCGAGCACGCCGACTACGGAGGGCAGCACCTCGTAGTCGACCTTCAGCAGTTCAGCCGCCGCATTGGCCTGCTCCGGCGTCTCCGCGACGACGAAACCGATCATGTCGCCGGCGAAGCGCACCTTGTCCTGGGCCAGCATCGGGAACGGCGGCTCCTTCATCGGCACGCCCTTGGCGTCCGCGATGCCCCAACCGCAGGGCAGTGAACCCAGTCCATCGTCGGCGACATCGTCGCCGGTCAGCACCGCGATGACGCCGGGCGAAGCCAGCGCTGCGCTCTTGTCGATGCCGCGCAGCACCGCGTGGCCGTGCGGCGAGCGCACGAACACGCCCGCCGTCATGCCGGGGCGCTTGATGTCGGAGACGTAATTGCCGCGGCCGGTGAGAAAGCGTTGGTCCTCTTTCCGCTTCGGTGCGGCGCCGATGCCGATCACATTGCCCATGGTCACTCTCCCTTGGCGGCGTTCATGGCGGCGGCGCCGGCCATGACCGAGACGACGATGTTCTGGTAGCCGGTGCAGCGGCAGATGTTGCCTTCGAGGCCATGACGGACATCGGCCTCCGTCAGGTCCGGCTTCTCGGTCGCGAGCGCCACGGCCGTCATCAGCATGCCCGGCGTGCAGAAGCCGCATTGCAGGCCGTGATGCTCGCGAAACGCCTCTTGCATCGGATGCATCCGGTTCGCGCCCGGCGCGCCTTGCAGACCTTCGATCGTGAGCAGTGTCGCGCCATCCAGCGCGGGCGCCAACAACGTGCAGCTCTTAACGGGAAGACCATTGAGGTGCACCACGCAGGCGCCGCACTGGCTGGTATCGCAGCCGATATGCGTGCCGGTAAGATTGAGCTGCTCGCGCAAGAGCTCGGCGACGAGCGTTGCGGGCTCGACATCGACAGTGGTTGGCCGTCCGTTGAGTGTGAAGGATATTTGCACGATCATACTCCTGTGCGCGACGGGTCTTTAGGCGAGTGGAAGCGCGCTGCCGGTGGCCCAAGTGGCCATCACGACATCTCCCACGGTGAAGGGATCTGCGAAGAAGGTCTTCTCGGGCACATAGGCGACGAACTCGTCGTCCGGCACGGTGTCGAGCATGACCTTGACAAAATAGCCCTGGTATTCGATCGCGAGCACCCGGCTCGGCAGCGACGTGGTGCAACCCGGCGGCAAGTCCCTGCCCGGCCTGACCAGCGCGACATCGTCGCGGCGCACCGCGATATCGACCTTGTCGCCGACGCTGACGGACGGGCGCGCCTGAAGCGGCACCTCGATGCCTGAGGGAGCCGCCTGCGCGAGCGTGAAGCTTGCACCGTTGACCTTCTCGACGCGGCCCGACAGCACGTTCTGGCCACCCATGAACTCCGCGACGTAACGGTCGTGCGGATGAGCGTAGACCTCACGCGCCGGTCCGGCTTGCTTGATCTTGCCCTGCTCCATCACCACGACGAGGTCGGCGAGCGCAATCGCCTCGAGCTGGGTATGGGTGACGTGGATGAAGGTGATGCCGAGCTCCTGCTGCATCCGCCTGAGCTCCTGCCGCATCTGGACGCGGAGCTGCTCATCGAGCGCCGACAGCGGCTCGTCGAGCAGCAGCACGCGCGGCTCGGTGATCGCCGCACGCGCCAGCGCCACCCGCTGTTGCTGGCCGCCGGAGAGCTGGGCCGGCAAGCGATCGGCGAATTGCGTCAGCCGCACCTTCTCGATCATCGCGTCTGCCGCACGCAGACGATCAGTCTTGGACATGCCGCGCACGCGCAGGGCAAAGGCAATATTCTCTCGCACGGTCAGATGAGGGAACAGCGCATAGGACTGGAACATCATCGCCGTGCGGCGATGCACCGGCGCAAGCCCGACGACGTTTTGGCCGCCGATGACGATCTCGCCTGCGGTCGGATCCTCGTGGCCCGCGATCATGCGCAGGATCGTGGTCTTGCCGCAGCCGGAGGGGCCGATGAAGCAGCAATAGGCGCCGTCCGCAATCTTCAGGTTTACGCCGTCGACCACATTGGTGACGCCGTCAAAACTCTTGCAGACGCCCGCCAGTTCGATATCGCCGCGATCGTTCTTCATTCCTATCCCTTTGCCCGGCTGCCGCGCGTCTTCTGGATCAGCACGATGGTGCCGAGGCTGGCACCGATCACGATGAAGGAGACGATGGTGGTCACCGTGCCGAGCGCGTAGAGCGAGGGCGAGGTGACGTTCAGCGTCATGCTCCAGATTTCCAGCGGCAGCGTGTTCAGCGAGCCCGCGGTTTGAAGGCTGCGGGCGAATTCGTCATAGGACAGCGTGAAGCCGAACAGCGCGACCGCAACGAGGCCGGGCGCCAGCACCGGGATCATCACCAGCCGGATCGACTGCCAGCGGCTGGCGCCGAGATCGTAGGCCGCCTCCTCCCAGACGTGGTTGAAGCGCGACATCACGGCGAACATCACGAGCACGCCGAATGGCAGCGTCCAGGACAGCTGGGCGCCGAGTGCCGAGGTGTACCAGCTGGCATTCAGGCCGAGCGCCTGGAACAGCAGGCCGGTGCCGAGACCGAGCACGAGGCCGGGCGCGACCAGGCTGCCGATCATCATGTAGAAGACGATCGTGTCGCCGCAAAAGCGCTTGCGGAAGCCGAGGCCGGCGAGGAACGACACTACCACCGTGATGATGGTGACGATGACCGCGAGCTTGATCGAGCGGTCGAACGAGCCCTTGACGTCGCCGGTGCGGACCTGGGTGAAGAGATCGACGAACCAGTGCATCGAATGGCCCTTCATCGGGAATACGAGGCCGCCGCGGATGTCCTGGAACGACAGGATATAGATGCAAAACATCGGCCCGTAGAGCGCGAGTACATAGAACGTGAACAGCGCTGCCAACACGTAGAACGTCCAAGGGCGCCCGCCCTTGCTCGGCGCGATCGCCCTGCTGGTTGCAGGCGCGATCTTCTCCGGCATGTCGGCGAGAACGGCGCTCATCGGGTGATCTCCTGCCGGATATCGACGGTGCGCAGGATCAGCGACACGATTGCGATCAGCACCAGCGTCAGCACCACTGCGCTCGCGGCCGCGGTCGGATATTGCAGCACGCCGACGTCCTCGTAGAACGCGCTGACCACCGAGGCGGAGCCACCGCCGGACATCACCTTGACCACGAAGAAATCGCCCATCACGATCGAGACCACGAAGATGGTGCCGAGCGCCATGCCGCTCTTGGACATCGGCACCACGATCAGGCGCATGATGTCGAATCGGCTGGCGCCGGCGTCGATCGCCGCCTCGACCAGCTTCTTGTCGATCCGCGCCATCGAATTGAAGATCGGCACGATCATGAAGATCGTGAGCTGGTGGACATAGGCGATGACCACCGCGAGGTCGGAGAACAGCAGCACGTCCAGTGGCTGGCGGATCACGCCCATTCCAAGCAGCGCCTGGTTGATCAGACCTTCCTTTCCCAGAAGTGGAATCCAGGAAATCATCCGGATGATGTTCGAGGTCCAGAACGGCACCGTGCACAACAGGAACAGGCCGATGGCGAGCAGCTGGTTGCGGACGTGGAACACCAGGAAGTAGGCGACGAAGAAGCCGATGATCAGCGTGAAGATCCAGGTCAGCACCGTGAACTTGATCGTCGCCAGATACAGTTTCAGCGTCAGCGCCGAGTGCAGAACCTCGACGTAGCTCGCCAGCGTGAAGCCCGGCGTCAGCCCGCCAAAGCCGTCGGTGGCGAAGAAGCTCGCGGCCAGCACGACAAGGATCGGCGCCACGAAGAAGGGCACGAGCACCAGGACAAGCGGCGAGACGTAGAGCCAGCCGGCCAGATTGGATCGCGATGGAGTTGGACTCGGCTGCATGTCAGCGAACGCCTCGACGTCAATCTCACCCGCCGGCGCGTCGCCGCGCCGTCGCCTTTCGTCAGGGAAAGCAGGTTTCAGGCCACCTTGAAGTCGTTCCAGCGCTTGTTCATGTAGGCGGCCTCGTCCATCAGCGTGTTCCAGCAGGAGATGTTCTTGACGCGGTCGAGCAACGAGCCGCCGTCACGCTTGGTGCCGGCCTTCTCCATAGCAACGCCGTAGGGATCGTTGACCACCTCTGGCGCGGGCTGGCCCTCGTACCAGAACGCCCATTCCGCCGGTGTCAGGAATTTCTTCGCGGTCGAGGGCACCGGGCTGTAATAGCCGTAGCGCGCGACGAAGCCGCCCTGCCAGCCCGAGAGGTACCAGTTGAGATATTCATAGGCCGCATCCAATTTCTTGCCGGAGAGATGCTTCATCAGGCCCATGCCGTTGCACCAGCCGCGGTACCCTTCCTTGCCGTTCTTGACGTTGACGGGCGCGTAGACGCAGGGAATTTCCTTGACGCGGACCGCCGCGACCGCCGGCGACCACATCGACTGAATGATGACCTCGCCCGCCGCCATCAGCTGCACCGATTGGTCGAAGGTGGTCCAGGTCGCGCGGAACTGGCCCTGCTTCTTCAGCTCGATCAGCTTGTTGCAGGTGAAGTCGATCTCCTCCTTGGTCATGTTGCCCTTGTTGCCGTACTTGATCAGCCCGGCGCTCTCGAAGCAGAGCGCCGCATCCATGATGCCGATCGCGGGCACGTCGAGGATAGCGGCCTTGCCCTTGAACTTGGGATCGATCAGGTCCTTCCACTCGGTCACCTCATGGCCGACGAGGTCGGGGCGATAGCCGATGGAGTCGGCGTTGTAGACCTGCGGCAGGAAGGTCGCCCATCCGGTGACGCCGTCGTTGAGATCCGTCGCATCGGGCTTCGCGATGTACATGGCTTCATAGGGCGAGATGCCCTGGCGCGGGATCTTGTGGCCGTCGATCTCACCCTTGGTGAAGATCGGCAGGATGTTGTCGAACTCCTTGATCTTCTTGACCTCGATGCCCTGGATCACGCCGCGCTTGGCGGCGAGTTTCGCCTGCCAGCCCTCGAGATCGGCGATATCGACCGTATTAGGCTGGCTTATGAAGCGGTTGATGGCGGCGGAGGTGTCGAGGTTCTGCATCGTCACCTTGAAGCCGAGATCCTTGGCGGCCTGGTCGCCGATCGCCTTCACCACCGAATAGGACACGCCGACATGGCGGAGCTCGATGTCCTTGATCTCCTGCGCCCAGATGGTCGGGAATCCGCGGATCGCGTCCGACCCCACGGCCGCGCCCGCAATTGCGGCTACCCCCTTCAACAGCGTGCGCCGGCTCAGCTTTTTCGCAGATCTCGCTTCCGTTCCCGCCGGATCGGAAGTGGATGTCCCCTTAATCCTGTCAGACATGGCAACCCCCATTGGTTACGATGAACGCTCGCCCCGATCGCCATTGACCGGCTGCGGATGTGATCAGTTGCGCGTGAGGCTAGGGGCGGGATTTTGCGAAGTAAAATTGGAAGTAACAATTCACGGCATAAGCGCCACTAATGCCTCAACTCTCTGCACTTCATCTCGGCAGGCGGCTCATGAACGCAGCAGGGCATATGTACCGGTCGCGATGAAGAGAAGATTCTCTGGTCTTTCGTTTCGGCGAAAACCCGCTGGGAAACCAGAACACGAGCCCGAGCAGGAAGAAGGCATAGGTGATCATGCGTAGCCTCCAGCGCGACTCGTAGCGCTTCGGTGAGATCGACGAACAGCAGGCTGCCGAAGATGACGTCCGAAATGGTCCCGGCGCCGCCGCCGAGCACCATGATCAGCATGGTGGTCGAATGGTACATCTGGAACGTGAGCGGACTGACGACAGTGAGGTAGTGCGCATAGAGGCTACCGCCGAGGCCGGCGAAGGTGGCGCTGACATGAACACCACCAACTTGTAGTGCCGGGTGGGGATGCCGACGGATTCTGCCGGCGTCTCGTTCTCGCGGATGGCGATCATTTTCCGCCCGGCCGATGAACGGACGATGAGGAAGGCGACCAGCGTGGCGATCGCGGCAATGGCGAGGACCAGGTAGTAGAAGCCGACCGTCCCGCAGACGGTGAACGTGTTCCCTTCGGCGTCGCGCTCGGGGCGCTGGGGAACGGCTGGCGATAGCCGCGGGCGCCATCAGGATGGGCCACGAGCGGATTCGAGTCCAGCCTCAGCCGGATTGGTCGCCCCGATCGTGTGGTAGGCGCGGCCGAAATAGATCAGATTGTCGGTGCAGCCGGATCTTTGCAGCGCGACGACCCGGCAGAACAGCACATCATGCGTGCCGACATTGACGACATCCGCAATCCGGCAGTCGAACGCGGCGGCACAGTCGGCCAGCACCGGCGCGCCGGTTGCCAGCGTCGACCACGCCGCGGCGGCAAAGCGTCCCTCGGCAGGCACCTTTCCGCCGAACAGGCGGGACAGTTGCTCGTGCCTCGCCGAGAGCACGTTGACGCACACCACCTTGTTGCGCGTCACGCTGGAATAGGTCGAGGAGGAACGATTGATGCAAACCAGAAGCGTCGGTGGATCATCTGTAACGCTGCAAATCGCGGAGGCCGTGAATCCGGCGCGGCCCGCAGCACCGTCGGTCGTGACGATGTTGACGGCCGCGCCGAGACAGGCCATCGCGTCACGGTAGTCCCGAGGAGCCACATCCTGCATCGATGTCCTCACACCTCGATGGCAGGCGCGAAGGCGAGCTCGCGCAGCACCTGTGCCAACACGGCGGCGCCGGCAGCGACGTGATCGGGCTCGGCCCATTCGTGCTCGACATGGCTCGCCCCGTCGCGGCACGGGATGAAGATCATCGCGGCCGGACAGACTTTTGCGAGATGACGGGCATCGTGACCGGCGGCGGAGAGAATCGCCATGGCGGAATGCCCCTGCTCCCGCGCTGCCTTCGCGATGCTCGCGCGCAGGCGCGGAGCGAAAACGTTCGACGGCGCATCCACGAGCGGCGTCACCGTGACCGTGCACGGCGGGGCATTCTCCTGGCACAGAGCCGTGATGCGCGTGCCAGCCGCATCGAGTACCGTATTATCGGGATGACGCAGATCGATGCTGAAGCTGACGCGCGACGGCACCACCGACGGCGCGTTCGGCACGACAGCAACCCGGCCGATGGTGAACTTGACGTCGGCATCGACGGCGCCGATCTCGGCATGGAGCGCAGCCGCCACACGAGCAAAGGCCGCGAGCGCATCGCGCCGCTCCGACTGCGCCAGCGTACCGGCGTGGCCCTCGGCGCCCTCGACCACCACCTGAAAGGTCTTCTTGCCTTGGATGCCGGTAACGACTCCGATGGTGCAGGCAGCCGCTTCCAGCAGCGGTCCCTGCTCGATGTGCAGTTCGAGATAGGCCCCGGCGGCAAAGCCGAGCGGCCGGTGCGGCACATCAGCGAAAGCCTGGTGAAGGCGGTCGAGCGCCTCGCCGACACTGATGCCGTCTGTATCGCGCGCGGCGCGGATGACCGTCATGTCGCGCTCACCCGTGAAGGCCTCCGAGCCCATCATGCCCGGGGCGAAGCGTGAGCCTTCCTCGTTCATCCAGGCGACGATGATGATATCGCGCGCAGGCTTTTCGCCTTGCTCAGCGAGCGAGACCGCCGCTTCGAGTGCCGCCATCACGCCGGCGGCGCCGTCGAACTTCCCGCCTGTCGGCTGGCTGTCGAGATGACTGCCGAGCAGAAGCGACGGTGCGGCGCGGTCGCGGCCGGCCAGCGTCAGGAACAGGTTTCCCGCAGCATCTGTGGACGGCGTCAAATCCGCCTCGCGCCCCCAGCCGATCACACGTCGCCAGGCGGCGATCTCACCGTCGCTCAGCGCCTGGCGGTTGACCCCGCCGGCCGCCGTCGCGCCGATCTCGGCGAGCGCCATCAAACGGGTCCAGAGCCGGTCGGCGTTGATCAGAGGCTGGCTCGTCATCGACTACTTCGTGCGCATGATCTGGCCCTGCAGCGCGCGCGGATCGCGCGGCAGCCAGCGTCCTGCCTCGACCTGGGCGATGAACTCGGCGAGCAGCGTGTTGAATGCCGCCGGCTCTTCGAGATTGAGCGTGTGGCCGGTCTTGGGGAAGACCGAGAGGCCGCAGGCGGGAATGGTCTTCTTCAGGAAGATGCCGGGCTGGAGACAGTGGTCGTCCTCGTCGCCGACGATAACCAGCGTCGGCACCATCATCTTTTTCAAACCGTCTTCGAGATCATAGAACGACGGCCGCCGCGCCTGCACGCCACGCATGGTATTGGCAGCGCCGCGATCGGAATGGGTGGCGAGGCGATCGGCGAATTCCTGCCAGCCGCGCGGATCCTTGTTCTGGAACTGCACCCGGCTCGCACCGAGCGTGTAGATCTTCGAAAACTCCTTCGCACCCTGCTTCTCGAAATTGTCAGCCACTTCGCGCGAGACGCCGCGAAAATACTCCTCGAACTCTTTCTCGCAGCCATAGCCTGCACCGGCCACGGTGAGTGACAGCGCGCGCTCCGGCGTGCGCAGGCCGAAATGCACCGTGCAGAACCCGCCCATGGAAAGGCCAACGATGTGCGCCTTCTCTATACCGAGCGCATCGAGCACGGCGACCGCGTCGTCCGCGGCGATCGCCTGTGAATAGCCCTCCACGCTGTCAGGCACGTCCGACGGCGGATAGCCTCGCGCGGCATAGGTGATGCAGCGATGGCGACGGCTAAAATAGCGCAGTTGCGGCTCCCAGCTTGCGTGATTACCGCCGAATTCATGGATGAAGAGGATCGGCGTGCCCTCGCCGGCCTCTTCCACATGGAGCTTCACGCCGTCCTCCGCAGTGATCATCTTCATCGGCATCGTCCCTAGAATTGCGGCGGCAGGTCGTTGAGCTCGCGCGCTTGCGCCACCATCTCCGGCAGCAGCGTGCAGAGTTTTTCGACCCACGCCTGCGGCACCGAGGTGCTGATCTTCACGAAGCGGTCGCCAAAGCGCTGGGTGTGATAGGTGCCCTGGCGGATCATGATGCCCTGCCGGCGAAAGCATTCGACCAGCGCCTCCGGGCGGATGCCGGCTGCGATGGTTTCCAGCACTAGGAAGTTGCCATGCGAAGGCATGATCGGCAGCGCCAATCCGTCGATCGCGGCCGCCGCCTCCTGGATCATCGCTTTGTTGGCGCGATCGGTGCTGCGGACCTTCTTCATCCATTCGGCCTTGACCGACAGCCCCGCCTGCGCCGCGCGTTGCGCGATGACGCTTGCGCCAAGCACGCTGGTGGAAGTCTGCGCCAATTCCTCGAACAGATCTGGCGCGGCGACTAGCGCACCGATGCGCAGGCCTGCAAGCCCGAGCCATTTCGAGAAGCTGGTCGAGACGACGGAGCCTTTCGGGGCCACCTGAAGCGCCGGCGTGTGGCCGTCGGAGAAATCGCGATAGGTGCAGTCGTGCACCAGCAGCGCGTCGCAATCGCGCGCGATCGCCGCAAAGCTCTCGATCTCCTCGCGGGTATAGCGGATGCCGAGCGGATTGTTGGGGTCGACGAGATAGATGATCGCGGTGCGCTCATCGACATTCGCCTTCAAGGCTTCAGGTGTCAGGCGGTAGTTGCAGGCGGGATCGTAGATCGGGATCTCGATCACCTCGGCGCCCTGCTGTCGCGCGAACAGGCACGGCCATTTCCAGGTCGGATCGGTCGTGACCAGCGTGGTGCCCGGCTTGCAGCGCGCGCGGCAGATCATCGCCAGTGCGTTGACGCCGCCCTCGGTTACCAGCGCCTCGGCGCCGGGCGTGCCGAGATCGGCGACGATCGCCGCGCGCAGCGCCTCGAAGCCGAGTGGCGGGGCATAGGCGTTGAACTCGCCCGCCTCGATCGAGCGCAGCATGGCCTCGCGCACGGCGGGGTGGCTCTCGATATGGTTGGTGTTCTGGCCGAGCCAATAGAGTCTCGGCGTCGCCGAGAGCTCGTCGAAATAGCGGTTGCGGACCAGCGCCGCCGATTGCGCTCCTGACATCGGCGCCTCAGATCACCGAGCCGCGCGCGGCGATGCCGCCGTCGATCGTCACCACCGTGCCCGTGATGTAGCCGGACCGCGGCGAGGACAGGAAGGCGACGAGATCGGCGACCTCTTCCGATGTCGCGGGCCGTTTGCCCGGATATTTGTCAAACAGCTCCTCCCAGCGGTTTTCGTCACCGAGCATGTCGATCGCCTTGCGCTTCATGATCTTGAGCATGCGGTCGGTCGCGACCGGTCCCGGATTGACCGCGACGACGCGCACGCCGTGGTCGAGGCTGCGGCCGCCGAGCGCCTTGGTGAAGGACATCAGCGCCGCATTGCCGGTCGAGCCGGCGATGTAGCTCGCGTCCCAGTTCTCGCCGGAATTGCCGATGATGTTGATGATGACGCCATCCTTGCCCTTCATCCGCGGATAATAGAGACGCGACAGCGTGATGTAGCCGAACACCTTGAGATCGAAGCCGCGCCGCCAGGCAGCGTCGTCGAGGATTTCCAGCGAGCCGGCCGGGATATCGCCGGCATTGTTGATGAGGATGTCGATGTCGCCGACCTCGGCCGCGAGCTTCTCCATTGCAGCCGTGCTCGACAGGTCGAGCGCATGGATGGTGATCTTCACGCCATGGCGGGCTTCGAGCTGCTTTTTGGCCTCGAGCATCGCCTCGCCGTTGCGGGCGGCGAGATGCAGATGGCACCCCTCCGTGGCGAAGAGCTCGGCCACCGCAAGTCCAATTCCTTTCGACGCGCCGGTGATCAGGGCGGTCTTGTTCGTCAGCTTCAGGTCCACTCCGGGTCTCCAGGATGCGAGCTAGATATACAAGGTCTAGCAATTTGCATACCAAGAGGTCGACAATCATTCGAAGGCGGCGAGGAAGTCCAGGAGGTTGTCACCGAGCAGGTTGACGTGGTCCCGCATGGCGCTGTGCGCTCGCTCCGGATCGTGCGCCAGGATCGCCTGCATGATCGCCTCGTGCTCGCGGACGGTATCGGCGATCCGGTTCGGCATGCGCGTCACCCGGCGGCGATAGGCGGCCACCTGATTGCGCAGCTTGCGGGTCTGATCGGCGAGGAAGCTGTTGCGCGAAGCCTCGTAGATCGCTTCGTGAAATTCCTGATTGATGTCGTAGAAGACGTCGATGTCACCGGTTTCGCCTTGCGCGACAAGCCGCTGGTGAATCTCGCCAATTTCCGAACCCCAGGCCTGGGACACGCGCCTTGCGGCAAGCCGCGCGCAGAGCCCTTCGAGCTCCGCCATGACCTGAAACATCTCGATCAGCGCCTGCGCCTTGATGCTGCGGACCGTCGCTCCCTGCCGGCCGCGCAGCTCGACCAGATTGTTGGCAGCCATGAGGCGGAACGCCTCTCGCACCGGCGTGCGCGAGACGCCGAAGCGTTGGGCGATCTCCTGCTCATCGAGCCGGCTGCCCGGCTCCAGATGGCCAGCTGCGATAGCGCCTTCCAGCTTCAGGCGCAGGCTTTCGGCGAGCGTCATCCCGGGGATCGCCGGAAGGATTTCGTGCCCATTTTTCACGCGTCTGCCTCCGCCATGTGCACCAATGTCCGCCATCATGTTTCTCCGACGCCAATATACGTATACATAAAGGCCTTCATATCCCAGCAAAATGACCTATTCGCTCTCGGAGACGCTCGTCTCACCGGCGTTTTCGTCAGCGATCTCGCAAGTCTTATGCCTGATTTGCTGGGAAATGGCACTGGCACACGAGTTGCTAAGAGATTTCAACGCGGCCCGCTTTCGTATGCGAATGACTGCCGCCATTATACAAGGACGTCCCGGTGCAGACTGCCCGCTTCCCCCATCCCGGCCCGGCCACCGAAGCCCCGCAGGCTCAGCCCAAGCCTGAGCCGCTGCTCGAACTGCGTGCCGTCGACAAGACCTTCGGCTCCGTTGCGGCTCTGTCGGGACTTCAGGCGAGCATCGCTCCCGGCGAGTTCGTCACCGTCGTTGGCCCCAGCGGCTGCGGCAAGAGCACCCTTTTCAATATCGTCGCCGGCCTCGAGGAGCCCGACGCCGGCGGCATCCTGCGCTTCGAGGACAAGAGCTGTCATGCCGCCGACCTGCTCGGCCGCGTCTCCTTCATGCCGCAGCGCGACTTGCTGTTTCCCTGGCGCAACGTGGTCGACAACGCCATCCTCGCGCTCGAGGTCGAGGGCATGCCGCGCGATCAGGCGCGCGCCAAGGCGCTGAAGATGCTGCCCGAGTTCGGCCTCGCCGGCTTCGAGAAGCAATATCCCAATCAATTGTCCGGCGGCATGCGCCAGCGCGTCGCCCTGATGCGCACCTTCCTGTTCGAGCGCGACCTGATGCTGCTGGACGAGCCGTTCGGCGCGCTCGACGCGCTGACGCGAGCGATGATGCAGCGCTGGCTGCTCGACGTCTGGCAAAAATACCGCCGCACCATTCTCTTCATCACCCATGACGTCGACGAGGCGATCTTCCTCGGCGACCGCGTGCTGGTCATGACCGCGCGTCCGGGCGCGGTGAAGCTCGAACAGGTCGTCGACCTGCCCCGCCCGCGCCGGCCGGAGATCGTCACCGCCCCCGAATTCGTCCGCCTCAAGCGCACCCTGCTCGATGCGATCGAGGAGGAAAGCATGAAATCGTTCCAATCCTCCATCGCGCAGGAGAAGCCGCAGTGAACGCGATGTCAGCCAGAGAGCCCGCGCCGCGCGGGATCGAACCGGCCGAATGGGAGGCCCGCATCAAGCTCGCGGCCTGCTATCGCATGGTCGCCAGGCTCGGCATGGACGACCTGATCTACAATCACATCTCCTTGCGCGTGCCCGGCTTTGAGGATCAGTTCCTGATCAATCCTTACGGGCTGCTGTTCGACGAGATCACGGCGTCGAGCCTGGTGAAGATCGACACTCAAGGTAACAAGCTCGACGACACGCCGCAGGCCATCAACGTCGCCGCCTTCGTCATTCATGCCGCGATCCACACCTCGAACCACAATGCAGCCTGCGTGCTGCACACCCATTCCGACGCGAGCGTTGCGGTTTCCGGGCAGGAGAAGGGCCTGTTGCCGCTCAGCCAGTTCGCGATGCGCTTCTACAACCGCCAGGCCTTCCACGACTACGAAGGCGTCGCCATCGACCTCGACGAGCAGGTTCGGCTCGTGCGCGATCTCGGCCCACACAAGGTGATGCTGATGCGCAACCACGGCATCCTCACCGTCGGCCGGACGCCGGGCGAGGCCTTCATGCTGCTCTATTATTTCGAGCGCGCCGCGCGGATCCAGCTTCAGATGCAGGCCGCCGCCGCTTCCGGCGCCACGCTGGTGATGCCGCCGCACGAGGTCTGCGAGAAGGCCGCGCGCCAGTTCTGGGAATTGCAGGGCGACATTCTCGTGCCCGGCGAACGCGAATGGCCCGCGCTGATGCGACAGCTCGATCGCACCGATCCTTCTTACCGCAATTGATTTTCATCGCCTGGAGTATGACCATGTTGAGCCGACGCCACGCCTTCTCCGTCCTCTCCGCCATCGCGCTGGCAACTGGCTTGCTTGTCACGGCCGCGCCCGCCGCCGAGTTGCAGAAGGCGAGCCTGCGCCTGAAATGGCTGCCGCAGGCGCAGTTCGCCGGCTTCTATGTCGCCGCAGCCAAGGGCTATTACAAGGCCGAGGGCATCGACCTCACCATCAATCCCGGCGGGCCCAATCTGCTCACCGAGAACCTGGTCGCGACCGGCGCCGACACGTTCGGTCTGTCCGGCGGCACCGACAGCGTGTTCGCCGCGCGCGACAAGGGGCTGCCGATCGTCTGCATCGGCGTCTCGCACCAGATCACGCCGTTCATCTTCGTCACCCGCAAGGACGGGCCGGTGAAGACGATCCAGGACTTCAAGGGCAAGACCGTCACCACCTGGTTCACCGGTGCCAACCACGTGCTCAACGGCATGCTGGCCAAGGAAGGCATCAAGCCGGATGAATTGAAGATCCAGCCGCAGCAGGTGTCGGTGACGCCTTTCGTCGACGGCAGCGTCGATGTGGTCACGGCGACCTATTACAACGAGTTCTACACCATCCAGTCGCGCATGCCGAAGGACAGCCTGAAGACCTTCGTCGCCGAAGATTACGGCATCACCTTCCCGCGCGACACGCTGATCGTGGCCGAGGCGACCGCCAAGGAGAAGCCGGAGCTGGTCAAGGCGTTTTTGCGCGCTTCGCTGAAGGGCTGGAAGGACGCCTTCTCCGATCCCAAGGGCGCCGTCGACACCGTGATGGCCGCTGCCCCGACGCTCGACCGCGCGCAGCAGGAATTCATGCTCACCGAGGTGAAGCGCCTGATGACATCAGGCGCGGCGGCGAAGAACGGCCTGTTCTGGATCGACGCGGACGCGGTCAAGACCGCGCACGACTTCTTCCTGAAGTACGGCGTGATCTCCAAGCCGGTCGATCTCGCCGCTGCCTATGACGCAAGCTTCATCCAGAGCGTCCCCGTGGCGGACAGGCTGCCGTGAGCAGCCCTGCCGCGACATCGCTCAGTGAGGCCGCCGCCGCGACGCGGCCGATCACGATGCCGGATTCGCTGCGCAGGCTGATCCGGCTCCTGCTCGGCCTCGCCATTGCGGCGGTGATCTGGGAAGGCGCGGTGCTGCTGTTCGGCATCCGCCCCTATTATCTGCCGCGCCTCAGCACGATCCTGATGGCGATGGCGGCGACGCCGCGCGCCTATGTCGACGGTTTCCTACGCACGCTTGCGGAGACGCTGATCGGCTTTGCGTCCGGCGGCGCTTTCGGCGTGCTCATGGGGATCGTATTCTTCCGCGTCCGCGCGCTGCGCGAGATGGTCTTTCCGATCTTCGTGGTGTCGCAGACCATTCCGGTCATCGCCTTCGGCGCGCTGGTGGTGCTGTGGTTCGGCAACACGCTGCTCGCCAAGGCGATCATTGCGTTCTATCTGACCTTCTTTCCGGTGACGGTAAATACGCTGCTGGGCCTCGAGACCGTCGATCCCAAGCAGGTCGCGCTGATGCGCAGCTTCGGCGCCTCCAACCGCCAGCTCCTGCTGCGGTTGCAGCTTCCGACCGCGCTGCCGCAGATATTTGTTGCGTTGCGGCTCGCCGCATCGCTGAGCCTCGTCGGCGCCATCGTCGGCGAATGGTTCGGCGACACCACCGGGCTCGGCGTCTTGCTGCTCCAGGCCATGTTCACCGAGAACGTCGTTGCGATCTGGGGCGCCCTGCTCGCCGCCGCCCTGCTAGGCACCGGGTTCTATGCGGTGGTCGCGGCGGTCGAGCGGCGCCTCGTATTCTGGAGCGCCGAGCAATGAGCCGGGCGCTCGCCTCTCCCTCGCTCGCTGTCCAGCGCGGCGTTCTCGGTGCCCTCCTCCTGATCGCATGCTGGGAGGGCGTGGCGCGCGGACTGCATCTGCCGGCCTATGTACTCCCCGCGGTCAGTGACATCGTTGCGGGCCTCTGGTCCAAACGCGCGACGCTGACCGATGCCGCCGGCTACACTCTCCTTGAGGCGTTGGTCGGTTACGGGCTCGGCTGCCTGATCGGTATCGGCCTTGCCGTCGCCATCGCACTGGTGCCGGCATCGCGTAGCGCGATCCTGCCGCTCGCAACCGCGATCAATTCGGTGCCCGTAGTCGGCTATTCGCCGCTGATCCTGCTCTGGTTCGGCATCGGCGTCAGCTCGAAGATCGTGATGGTGGCGATGGCGGTGAGCTTTACCATCCTGCTGTCGATGCTCGCCGGGCTCGACCGGGTCGATCGCCGCGCCGTCGACCTCATGAAGAGTTTTGGCGCAAGCCGCTTCAGCGTATTGTGGCGCCTGCGTCTGCCGACCGCCCTGCCGCTGCTGCTCGCCGGCATGCGCGTCTCCACGGTGCGCAGCGTGATCGTGGCGATCGTCACCGAGATGCTCGGCGCGCATGGCGGGCTCGGCTGGGTGATCTACCAGGCCGTGCTCCAGATCGATTTCGTCCAGGTCTGGTCGGCGATCTTCGTCGCCTCTGCGGCGAGCCTCGCCTTCTTCGGCCTGGTCGGCTTCCTCGAGCGAAAACTCCTGTTCTGGACATGACGCCATGAAACGACAGATGCATCTCGGCCTGTTCATCCTGGGCACCGGCAGCCATGTCGCAGGCTGGCGTTATCCCGGCGCGATCGACAGCTTCCAGGATTTCGCGGCGATCCAGGAGATCGGCCGCACTGCCGAGCGCGGCAAGTTCGACCTGATCTTCATGGGCGACAATCTCTATGCCGATGCAGCCGCCCATCCCTCCTATACGCTGCGGCTCGAGCCGCTGACGATGCTCGCCGCGCTTTCGACTTCGACCAGCCATATCGGGCTCGGCGCCACCGTCTCGACCACTTACAGCGATCCGTTCTCGGTCGCGCGTGTCTTTGCTTCGCTCGATCACATCTCTAAGGGGCGCGCGGCGTGGAACGCGGTGACGACGGCCAATCCGGCGACGGCAGCGAATTTCGGCACCACCCATCCCGACCACGCCCGCCGCTACGAGATGGCCGGCGAATTCCTCGATGTCGTCAAGGGCCTCTGGGACGGCTGGGCGGACGATGCCATCGTCGCTGACCGCAGCAGCGGCCTTTACATCGATCCGGCGAAGCTGCGCCCGATCGACCATGACGGCGCGTTCTTCAAGCTGATGGGGCCGCTCAACATCGGTCGCAGCCCGCAAGGCCAGCCCGTCGTGCTTCAGGCCGGCGGCTCCGAGGCCGGCCAGGCGCTTGCCGCGCGCACCGCCGATATCGTGTTCTCGGTGGTGCAGGACATCGAAGAGGCCAAGGCCGGCTATGCTGCGCTCAAGACGCGCCTGCCCGCATTTGGACGCAGGGCCGAGGACGTCACGGTTCTGCCGGGCGTGATGCCCGTCGTCGGCCGCACCGACAAGGAGGCATTCGAGAAGCTCAACGTGCTCCAGAGCTTTGTCAGCGGCAGCAATGCGCTCGCAATCCTGTCCGATCGCTTCGGGCGCGACATGTCGGCCTACGACCTCGACGGGCCGATCCCGGACATTGCGCCGTCCGACAGCTATCACAGTTTTGCCAGCGTCATGCTCGCCAAGGGCCGCCGCGAGAACATGACTCTGCGCGATCTCTACAATCTCACCGCCGCTGCCCGCGGCCATTGGGTGCTATGCGGCTCCGCCGAGCGCATCGCCGACACACTCCAGCTCTGGTTCGAGAAGCACGCCGCCGACGGCTTCAACGTCATGCCGCCTTATTTCCACGAAAGCTTCGATGACTTCGTCGAGCTCGTCGTGCCGATCCTGCAGGAGCGCGGGCTGTTCCGCGCGGAGTATGAGGGAACGACATTGCGCGATCACCTCGGCCTGGCGCGGCCGGCCAATCCATTCTTTCCGACCTAGGCCGCCCCCTCGGCGACCCGACATCGACTATCCGCAAGACTAAACTCAAGCGCGTGCCCCTCTTCAGTGCGGCCGATGCACTTGCGGATTCCTCACGCGGCGGCTCACAGAATTCTCTTGCCATCCGGTGCACAGGTCGATTTCTAGCCGATCAAGGAACTAAAGCCCACTTTATGCCGGAGGCCACATGGTTGATGAGAACCGTTTGCTGAACCGCCCCATCGATCCCCGTACCAGGTGGCCGGAGCTTTCCCAGGCAGAACGCGACGCCGCCTATGACAACAACGCGGCCGTCAAGAACAGCACGGCCCTGATTGCCGAACGGAACGAAGCCTCTAGCCGGCTCCGAGGCACGCTGAAATCCCATCTCGATCTGCGTTACGGTCAGCGGGCGAACAACAAGATCGATCTCTACCCGGCCGCCAGGCCTGAGGCGCCCTGCCTGGTGTTCTTGCATGGCGGCTATTGGCAGCGCAATTCGCGCGAATTGTTCGCCATGCTCGTCGAAGGCATCGCCGCCCATGGCTGGTCGGTTGCCATTCCCGGCTATTCGCTGGCGCCGGAGGTGTCCCTCACCGACATCGTCGCCGAAGTCCCGCGCGCGCTCGACTGGCTTGCCGCAAATGGCGCGTCCTATGGCGTTGCCGGACCGGTCGTCTTGTCGGGTTGGTCCGCCGGCGCCCATCTCGTAGCGATGGCGCTGGACCATCCGAGTGTCCATGCGGGACTGGCGATCTCAGGCGTCTACGATCTCGCGCCAATTCGCGATACCGGGCTCAACAACGCGCTGAAGCTGACGGATGAGGAAATCGCCCGACTTTCGCCGCTTCGCTTGCCCGTGACGCAGAAGCGGCTCGACATCGCCTATGGCAGCAACGAGCTGCCGGCGCTCGTGTGCGATTCAATCAATTTCCACGAGAAGCGCGCGGCTGCCGGAGCGCCGGGCAAGCTCATCCAGGTCGAGGGCGCGGACCATTTCACTATCCTCGAAGCGATGCGGCGCCCCGACGGCGTCCTCGTCGACGCCGCGCGGCGCTTGCTGGACTAAAAACGCGAAAACAACCCCATGCAAAGTAGAACGCCTTTGTTTTTCAAAGGTAAATTCACGCCGCGCATGGCTTTGATACGTCGGGCAAAACAGGGGCATGATGCCATGATCGCCGCGGCTATCGCTCCTGCGCCTCAATCCACACCTGCTCGCCCCTGACCTGCACCGGATAGAGCCGCAACGGCGCACTTGGCCATCCCGTCGTGATCGCCCCGTCGCGCAAATCGAACGATGCCGCGTGACGCGGACAGAACAGCCGCCCCGCCCTCACCTGTCCGAGAGCCAGATCCGCCTGTTCGTGGGGCACGCGCTGTCGCATGCGACGACATCGCCGTCGTTCCAGACCACCAGCAGGTCGAGGCCTGCGGCATGTACGCGAACGATCGTCTGCGCCTTCAGCCGATCGAGATTGCAGACCGGCGTCCAGCCGAAGCCCGCCGAACCGGCGGCATCGTCATCCACCGAGATAGGCCTTCCGCACATGCTCGTTCTCGATCAGCTCGGAGCCTGCGCCTGACAGTACGATGCGGCCGTTCTCGAGCAGATAGGCATGGTCGCACATCTCGAGCGCGGCGAATGCGTTCTGCTCGACCAGCAGCACCGTCGTGCCGGCATCGCGGATGCCGCGGATGATCGCAAAGGTCCGCTCGACGATGTTGGGCGCGAGCCCGAGCGAGGGCTCGTCGAACATGATCAACCGCGGCCGCGACATCAGCGCGCGCCCGATCGCCAGCATCTGCTGCTCGCCGCCGGACAATGTGCCCGCCGCCTGCCGGCGCCGCTCGGCGAGTCGCGGAAATTCCGCGTAGATGCGGTCGCGATCGGCCGCGATCTCGCCTGAACCACGACGGAGGTAAGCCCCCATGTCGAGATTCTCCTCGACGCTCATGTGCGGGAACACGCGCCGTCCTTCCGGACAGTGTGCGATGCCGCTGGCCAGCACCCGCGGGGGTCCCGCGCCGGTGATGTCGACGCCCTCGAACCGCATTTGCCCTGCGCGCGGCGGCACCAGGCCGGAAATCGCACGCAGCGTCGTGCTCTTGCCGGCGCCGTTGGCGCCGATCAGCGCGACCAGCTGCCCGGCCTTCACGTCGAGCGAGATGCCGCGCAGCGCAGTGACGCCGCCATAGCCGCACACCATATCGCGGATCTCAAGCACGACCCGCTCCATGTCCGAGATAGGCCTCGATCACGGCCGGATCGTTGCGGATCACATCCGGGGTTCCCTCGGCAATGATACGGCCATAGTTCAGCACCACGATGCGGTCCGAGACGGTCATCACCATCGGCATGTCGTGCTCGACCAGGAGGATCGTGATGCCGCGGTCGCGGATGCTGCGGATCAGCTCGACGAAGCGGTGGGTTTCCGAGGCGTTCATGCCCGAGACCGGCTCGTCGAGCAGCACCATCGAGGGCTCCGCCGCCAGCGCCAGCGCGACACCGACAAGGCGCTGCTCACCGTAGGACAGCGAGCCGGCCGCATCATGGGCGCGGCGTTCGAGGCCGACCCATTCGATCAACTCGCTCGCGCGCTGCCGCAGCCTGCGCTCCGAGGCGCGCGCGCCCGGCAGCCCGAGGATGGCATCGAGCAGCCGGACCCGGCCTTGACGATGCAGGCCGATCAGGAGATTGTCGTAGACGGTGTCGTTGGGAAACACGCTGGTGCGCTGAAAGGTGCGTATCAGGCCGAGATCAGCGATCTCGTGCGGCTTCAACCCGGTCAGCGTCGTACCCTGATAGGTGACCTGGCCTGCGCTCGGCGTCAGGAAGCCGGTCATGACGTTGAAGGCGGTGGTCTTGCCGGCGCCATTCGGCCCGATCAGGCTGACGATCTCGCCCTCACCGACCGTAAAACTCATGTCGGAGATCGCGACCAGCCCGCCGAAGCGGACGGCGACCTGCTCGATGGTCATGGCAATGCTGCGCGCGGTCATCACGCCGGCTCCTTGACACCGGTTTCGGTGAGCGCAACTGGTGCCAGCGCCGGCGCGCCGCAGCGCCGTCGGATGAAGCGCTGTGCGAGCGACGGCACGATGCCGCGGGGCAGCACGAAGAGGATGGCGATCAGCACACCGCCATAGGCGATCCACTGCGCCTCCGGCGCCATGACCGGCCGCAGCGCGACCGGCAGCAGCCCGAAGATCAGGCCGCCGACCACGGGCCCGGCCAGCGAGCCCTTGCCGCCGCTGATCACCATGATGACCATGGTGACGGTGTTGATGAAGGCGAACACTTCGGGGTCGATGATCCGGATGTAGTGCGCATAGAGGCTGCCGGCCGCGCCCGCGATCGCGGCCGAGATCACGGCCGCGAGCGTCAGCGTCTTTGTCACGTCGATGCCGACGGAAACGGCAAGCGTCTCGTTCTCCATCAACCCGCGCATCGCCCGGCCGAAATGGGAATGAACGAGCCGCGCGATCAGGAGATAAGCGACCAGCGCCACGACCAGCACGAGATAGTAGTTCTGCATCTTGGTGCGCAGCGTCAGCTCACCAATGCCGAGCAAGGGCAGCGCGATGGATGGAATGTTGGTCAGCGCCAGCGGACCCTGCGTCAGCTCAACCCAGTTCAGCGCGACCAGCCGGACGACCTCGGCAAAGGAGATGGTCACGATGACGAAATAGGCGCCGCGGACGCGGAAGGAGAGCAACCCGACGAAATAGCCGCACAATCCGGCGACCAGGATTGCCAGCAAAAAGCCTGCAATCGGCGGCCAAGGTGCGTGAACCAGGCGGATGTCTCCGGGCAGACCGACGTCGAAGCCGAGCGACGTCAGCGCGCTGACATAGGCACCGATGCCGAAGAAAGCGATGTGGCCGAGGCTGAGCTGGCCGGTGAAGCCGAGCAGCAGATTGAGGCTCATCGCGCCAATGACGAAGATGCCGGTCGTGATCAGCGCGTTCAGCAGATAGGGATCGCGCAGCCAGAGCGGCACCGAGGCAAGCGCAGCGACCGCGAGGATGGTGACAGCAGCTCTCATCCAACGCGCTCCGCCCGCGCGAACAGGCCGGTCGGCCGGAAGATCAGGACCGCGATGATGATCACGAAACCCATGGCATCGCGGTAACCTGACGAGACGTAGCCCGCACCCAATTCCTCGGCCAGCGCCAGGATGAAGCCACCGATCACTGCGCCCGTGATGTTGCCGAGGCCCCCAAGGATGACGATGGCGAAGGCCTTGACGGCGGCAAGGTCGCCCATTTGCGGGAAGATCACATAGACCGGTCCGAGCAGCGCGCCGGCGGCGGCGGCAAGGCTGGAGCCGATCGCGAAGGTTGAGGTGTAGATCATGTCCACGTTGACACCCATCAGCGACGCCGTGTCGTGGTCCTGGAACGTCGCGCGCATCGCACGTCCCAGGCTCGTCTTGTTGATGAGCAGATACGTCACCAGGATCAGCAGCGCCGCAGCGGCGAGCACGAACAGGCGCAGCCAGGAAACTGACACCGGTCCGAGCACCAGCGGCGCCTCCGGAAACGGTGTCGCCACCGATTTGGCGACGCCGCCCCAGATCCACAGCGTGCCCGACTGCATCGCGATCCAGGCGCCGATCATGACCAGCATCGTGGTGTCGATGTCGGAGCCGCGCAGCGGTCGCAGTAATGTCAACTCGATGGCTGCCCCGAGCAGCCACCCGGCAAGCACCGCGACGGGCAATGCCAGGAAGAAATTCAGCCCGAGCTGCTGCACCACGATGAACATGATGTAGGCGCCGAACGTGTAGAGCACGCCGTGCGTGAAGTTCACGACGTTCATGATGCCGAAGATCAACGTCAGCCCGATGCCCAGCAGCGCATAGGTGCCGCCGAGCACGAGCATGTTGACCAGATGCTGGAAAAATTCGCTCAAGACCGTTCCCGAGTGATCCGCAATTCAGCGAGAGCGGCGCTGTACCGCCCTCGCCTTTGACGAAGCGCGTTATTGTTTGAGCATGATCTTGCCGGAAAACCGCTTCACACTTTTCCGGATCATGCTCTAGAGCGTCTTCATCTCGACCTTACCGTCGTTGATCTCGATGAGATAGACGTTCGGCTGGCTCTGCCCGCTCTCCTTGCCCTCCGGACCGGACTTGCGGAACACGATATCGCCGTTCAGTCCCTTGATATTGATGTCCCAGAGCGCCGCCTTGATTGCGGCAGGCTCGGCCTTGCCGGCCTTCTCGATCGCCGCCGCCGCAGTGCGGATGCCGTCATAGCCGCGAAAACTCTCGGTGCAGCCGGCGAACTCGAAACCGCGCTTCTTCCACTCCGTGATGAAATAGTTGGTGGCTTCCGGATTCGGCGTCTTGTCCGGGAACCACGGCAGGAAGGTGGTCAGATGCATCGTGCCGTTGGCGGCAGCACCCGCCTGGGCGATGATCTGGTCCGGGTTCTGCGAGCCGCCGGTGGTGATGATGCGCTTCTTCAGGCCCAGCGCGGCCGCCTGCTTGAAGATCAGCGTCAGCTGATCGACCGCTGTCGTGACGATCACCGTCTCGGAATCCGAGCTCTTGATCTTGGAGAGCTGCGCGCTCATGTCCTGCGCGCCCTGGTCCATGGTCTCGACGAGGCCGATGGTGATGCCCTTGTCCTTCATCATCTTGCTGAAATCCTCGGCGGTGCCGCGGCCCCAGTCGTTGTTGATCACGAGGAAGTCCACCTTCTTGAGCGAGAGCTTGTCGACGATGCCCTTGAACGCGGCGGCCTCGACGGCCGAGGGCGGCGAGATGCGGAAGATGAACGGATTGCCCGTCGTCGTGATCTTGCCGGAGGACGAGGTTTCCACGACCATCGGGGTCTCGTATTCGATCAGCTTCGGCATCACCGCAAGCGTCAGGCTCGAGCCCCAGGCGCCCATCAGCACCGGCACCTTGTCGCTGGTGATGAGCTTTTCGGCGACGGCGGCAGCTTCCGTTGGGTTGCTCTTGTTGTCCTCGATGACGAGCTCGATCTTCTTGCCCAGGATGCCGCCCTTGGCGTTGATCTCGTCGGCGGCGATCTTCGCGCCGTTGACGACATAGGTGCCGGAGGCTGCGAACGCGCCGGTGAGCGGCTCATTGACGCCGATCTTGATGGTCTGCGCCCCCGCTGTGCCGCCGAACAAGGCCGTCGCCAGCGCGATGGCCGGAACCAGTCCGAGTGCTCGTGTCATGTTGTATCTCCAAATCCCACGCTGTTGATCGCTATGGCAGTCCAGGCTTCGTCACTCCGCGGCGCCGGCGCGCCGATCATTCCGCGCCACCTTTTCCGATGACGCGGCTAAACATGCGCGCGAGCCGGGCTCGCAAAACATCCGATGCAATCGACCAGAAGCTGAACTCCGCCGGAGCTGCCCGCCCCGACGACGCGCCGGACATGTGGCGGTCGAGATTTGCGGCGAACTCCGCAACCAGGCGTTTGGCGAGATCCCGCACGAGGCCTGGCCGGCCGACTTGAGCGAGTATCCCGGTGAGCGTGTAGCCGATCGAAAGTTCGACCGCGGTCGCCGCGCCGCCTTCGAGCGGCAGCAGGCGATAGCGGATCTCGCCCTGCGTCGCCGAATGGCTGCGCTGATCGGTGCCGATGCCGACGATGCGGCCCGATAGCGTTGCCGGATCGCGCTCGACACGTGCGGCGCCCTCGAAGGACGCGGCGATTGGCCCGAGCCTGACGCTGATGCTGCCTTTCACGCGCTCGGGCCTTGGCGGTGCTGTCAGCGATACGCCGGGCAGGCAGGATGCGATGCCCCCGATATCGTCGAACTTCGCAAACACCTGTGCCGGCGCATGCGGCAGCGTGAAGCGCTGATCGAGAACCGTCGCCGGGGTGAAATCCGGAATTCTGACCGGTGCGGTGCCTTCTGATGCCGGCACCAACGCCTGCCGTATCGTGAGTGGTTCACTTGAGCTGGATGTGGCTCGCCCCGAGCCGGCGGGGCCAAGGATGGTCCGGCCGCCGTCGGCCAGCGGCGCAATGTTGCGCGCGCGCCGGGCTTCGATCACGGACTGCACCGCCCGCACGATCCCGACATAGCCGGTGCAGCGGCAAAGATTGCCGCTGAGTCCGACGCGGATGCGCTGCTCGTCAGCGTCGGGCAGACGCAGCACCAGGTCGCGCGCCGATACCAGCATGCCGGGCGTACAATATCCGCATTGGAGCGCATGCTCCCGGGTGAACGCCGCGCGCAGCTCGGTCGTGACCTCGTCGTCGTCAAGGCCCTCGATGGTGGTGACGTCGGCGCCCTCGCAGGCCGCCGCGTAGGTGATACAGGAGCGCGCCGGCACGCCGTCGAGGAGCACCGTGCAGGCGCCGCAGACGCCGTGCTCGCAGCCGAGATGAGTGCCAGTCAAATCGAGCTTGTCGCGCACGAAATCGGCAAGGCTGGTGCGCGGCTCGGCCGATGCCTCAACGGCACGTCGATTGATCTGAAGCGCGACTGTATTCATGCCGCGGCCTCCAGAACCGCGCGCTTCAACACGCTGACATGGATGTGACGCTGCGCGGCGTCGTCGATGCCGGCCTTCGCAAGAAGCGCATCGGCCACACGGACGTCGAAACGCTGCTTGTAGTCAGCCGCAATCGGTCCGCCGAACAGCTCCTCGGCGTCGGTCACCACGATCGGCGCCGTGTCGATCGCGCCGATCACCACGCGCGCCGAAGCGGCGGCAGGATCGACCAGCACCGCGCCGATGGCGTGTGCGAACTCGCCGGTCTTGCGGCAGCTCTTGGCGTAACCCCAATGGGACGATGCCGTGCGCACCGGCACGTGAATCGCCTCGACGATCTCACCGACATGCAGCGCCGATTCCAGAGCGCCGACGACGAAGGCTTCGACGGCTAACGTGCGAGCACCGGCAAGGCTCCGCAGCGTGACCCGCGCGCCCAGAGCAGCGAGCGCTGAAATCCAGTCCGCAGCGGGATCGGCGTGGCTGAGCGAGCCGCCGATCGTGCCGCGGTTGCGCACCGCACGATAGGCGATGTCGGCCGCGACGCCGCGCATGGCGCCGCGGGTCACGTCGGCGATGCGACCGTCCTCGATATCGGAATGCGTGACCAGGGCACCGAGCACGAGCTCGCTGCCGGAAATCTCGGCGCGCTTGAGCTCGGCAAGGCCGGAGATGTCGACGATCAGCTCCGGCTGCACCAGCCGCAGATTGAGCATCGGCCCGAGCGACTGGCCGCCCGCGATGATCTTCGCCGAGCCATTGCTGGCTGCCAGCATCGAAAGTGCCGCATCGATATCGCGCGGGCGTTCATAAGCGAAGGGCGCCGGTTTCATACCGCGCTCCTTTCGGCCGCACGTGCGGCCAGCACGGCCTCGACGATCCGATGCGGCGTGATCGGCGATTGCATCAACTCGACGCCGAGCGGGCGCAGCGCGTCGTTGACGGCATTGGCGATCGCGGCGGGCGGCGCAATCGCCCCGCCCTCGCCGATGCCCTTCACCCCGAACTGTGTATAAGGTGACGGCGTCTCCATGTGATCGAGGCGCGCGGCCGGAACTTCGGTCGGCCCGGGCAGCAGATAGTCGGCAAGTGTCGTCGCCAACGGCTGGCCGGACGCGTCGAAGGGCATTTCTTCGTAGAGCGCGGTGCCGATCCCTTGCGCGAGGCCGCCATAAATCTGGCCGTCGACGACGAGCGGATTGACCAGCACGCCGCCGTCCTCGACGATCACATAGTCGAGGATCTCCACTTCGCCGAGATCAGGATCGACCGCGACGACGGCCGCATGCGCGGCATAGCTGAAGGTGCCGCTGTCGCGCACGGGCTTGTAGCCTTGCGTGACCTCCAGCCCGCCGGGATCGACATCGGCGGGCAGGTCCTGCGGCCGTCGATACCAGGTGTAGGCGATCGCCTTCAGTCCGACGCTGCCATTGACGCCGCGCACCTCGCCATTTTGCAGGACCACGGAGGCCGGGTCGTGCTGTAGGAGTTTCGCACCGATACGCCGGGCGCGTTCGCCGAGCTCGCGGCAGGCGGCGGCCACTGCGCCGCCCGCCATCACCATGGAGCGCGAGCCCCAGGTGCCGGTTGAATAGGGGGTCATCGCGGTGTCGCCGAGAATGATGCGGATATTCGCGACATCGATACCGAGGATCTCATGGGCGACCTGAGCGAGCGTCGTCTCCATGCCCTGCCCGTGCGAATGCACGCCGACGCGCAGTTCGAGGCCGCCGTCCGGCGTCAGGCGCGCCGATGCCTGCTCGTGGCCCGGCACCATCGGGATACCCCAGCCGGAATAGACCGAGGTGCCGTGCGCCGCCTGCTCGCAATAGATGGAGACGCCGACGCCGATGCGACGACCGTCAGCCTCGCCCTGCCCTTGCCTGGCGCGAATGCCATCGATGTCGATCGTGGCCAGCGCGCGACGCATCGCTTCCGGATAATCGCCGCTGTCGAAATGCTTCTTGGTGACGTTGTCGAACGGCATCTGCTCCGGCTGCACCAGATTGCGCAGCCGCACATCGCCGGGCTCGAGGCCGGCCTCGACCGCAACGAGGTCGAGCATCAGCTCCAGTGCGAAGCAAACGCCGGTGCGCGCCACGCCGCGGTACGGCAGGATCGGACATTTGTTGGTGGCGACCGAGAAGGTGCGGCAGCGATAGGCCGGCATCTTGTAGGGACCAGGCAAAATGCTCGCGACCTGCGCGGCTTCGAGACAGGCCGAGAACGGATAGGACGAGTAGGCACCGGAATCCACGGTGGCCTCGCAATCGATGCCGCGCAGCGTGCCGTCACGATCGGCATAGACCGTGATCTTGTAATGGTGCTCGCGGCAGTTGGAGCTGGCGACGAGGTGCTCACGGCGATCTTCCAGCCAGCGCACGGGATGGCCGCAGCGCATGGTCAGCCAGGACAGGCAGACCTCTTCGGGCAGCAGAATGCCTTTGTGGCCGAAGCCGCCGCCGACATCGGGCGAGATGACGCGGATCTGGCCCTCCTCCATTCCTAGGCATTCGGCAAGGCCGCTGCGGGTGATGTGCGGCATCTGCGCCGCCGAATGCAGCGTGAGCTGGTCGAGCCGGGGATCGAATGTCGCGACCACGCCGCGGCCCTCCAGAGGCGACATGCATTGCCGCGCCGTCGAGATCTCGCGCGTCACCTTGATCGGCGCATCGAGCGCGGCGGAGATGTCGACCACGTAACTGGTCTCGAGGAAGACGTTGTCGCCCCAATGCTCATGCACCAGCGCCGAGCCAGGCTCGCGCGCCTTCAGCATATCGGTGACCGCAGGCAGCTCTTCCAGATCGAGCGTCACGGCGGCCGCGATGTCCTCGGCCTCGGCGCGCGTCGGCGCAACGCACATCGCAACGAGCTCGCCGACCTGGCGCACCTTGCCGGTCGCCAGCACGGGCTGTTCGGATATCTTGAAGCCCGGCAGCCCCGACACCGCGCGGATCGGCTTGATGCCGACGAGGTCCGCGGCCGTGAACACGCTGCCGCGATAGCGTTCAGGCACGTGGATGCCGCGGATGCGCGCATGCGCCATCGGGCTGCGCACGAAGGCGACGTCCTGAAGGCCCGCGAGCCTGATGTCGGCGACGTATTGGCCGCGACCGCGCATCAGGCGGTCATCCTCTTTCCGCGGCAGCCGTGCGCCCACGCCCTGCCCGGACCTGCCAGAAGGAAACTCTCGCTCGTTGCGCACGCCGGCGTTCTCCCTCACCGCACGGTCTTATGCCGCGACAGCCTGCGGCAGGATCGGTGCGATCGCGTCGTAGCGCGTGCCGGCGCGCAGGCAGAAGGCCGGCTGTAGCAGGCGCTCGGCGATGACCTCGTTCTTCTCGTTGTCCTTCAGGACGAAGCGGCCGTTCTGCTCCGTGAGCACGGAGACGTCGGCCCCCATGCCGACCTTGAGCGCGCCGATCTCCTCGCTGCGGCCAAGCATCTTTGCGGGGTTGGAGGTGACCATCGGCACCACCTGCTCCAGCGACAAACCGAGCGCCATCATCGAGCTCATCGCCTGCACCAGGCTGAACTTGGCCTGTCCTGCAAAGGGATGGTTCTCCTCGTCCTCGTGCTGGTCGGGCGTTCCGGCCGGCGCGGGCACATACGTGTTGTAGCCGTGGATATCGGCGCCGAGCGTGGTCGGAATGATGCCCGCAGCAATTGCCTTCTTGGCGAGCCGGTACGAGAAGTGGCTACCGTGACCGACATCGACCTTGAGGCCGCGGTCGAGCGCAGCCTGGATCACCGGGTGCACTTCACCCTCGCGGTTGACGAAGCCGCCGGGATGACGCGTGAAGGGATGGGCGAGAATGTCGCCCTCGCGCAAGAGCGGGATCACGCGGGTGAGGATGGTGTCGGCATCTTCGCCATTGGCACCGCTCTCGGGCAGGCCCCAGAGCTGGCCGAAATGCACGTAGACCGGAAGATCGGCGCGCTTGCCGATCTCCGCCGCCATCTCGATGACGCGAATGCCCCAGCGCGCAAAACCGCCGATCTCGGCATGCGCCTTGATGCCGCGCACAATGTCGAGATTGGCCGTCGCCGCCTTGACCGTGGCGTCGATGCCGACGCCATCGGGGCTATAGAGCTGCGGATAATAATGTCCTTCCAGCCCGCCGACGAGATAGGCGGACAGGAAGGCGTAGACGCGCGAGGCCGACCGCTCCGCGATGAAATGGCGAAAGCCGGGCAGCGTCATGCAGGACGGGCCGCCCTGGTCGACCAGCGTGGTCACGCCTGACTGCACGCCGACCATGTCGGCGTTCATGCCGAAGCGGCCGGAGACATATTGATAGACATGCGCGTGGGTGTCGATCAGCCCGGGCAGCACCAGCCTGCCGCTGACGTCGACGACCTCCTTCGCACTGGTCGGCAGGATGTCCGCCGCGACCGCCGCGATCTTGCCGCCCCGGATGGCGACGTCCCTGATGCCGTCCACACCGGAGGCCGGACAGATCACGCGGCCGCCGCGCAACAGAAGGTCGAAGCTCGCAGTGACGGACATGACGCTCTCCTCTATCTTGGGCAGGCGGTTGCCCCGCTCTCGAATTACGAAGCATGCTTCGCATTTTGACAAAAGCAAGCTTCGTGCCATGATCCGGCGGTGGCGGGCGCACTCGAATCGAGCTAAGCGCGACCGGGTTTTGGCTTGGGAGAGTGTGCATTGCGGCAGGCGAAGACACGTCGCAGCGGGGGCAAACATCGCCCCTGGCCATTATCGCAACGTCCCGGATATCTGATCCGCCGACTGCACCAGATTCACGTCGCGCTGTTTCAGGAGGCCTGCGGCGCGTTCGAGGTCACGCCGCTGCAATACAGCCTCCTCTCGGCTTTGGCGGTGCGCGAAACCGCCGATCAGACCACTTTGGCGGCCGATATAGCCCTCGATCGCACCACGACGACCGGCGCATTGAAGCGTCTCGCGGCACGACACTTGGTCGAGCGCGCGGTCAACAAGGACGATCGCCGGGCGCGCTTGTGCCGATTGACACCGGCGGGGGCAGCCTTGCTGGTCAAGATTGAGGGCGCGGCGCGACGGGCGCATCGTGCGACGCTCGGTGATTTGAGCGAGCGGGAACAAGCGCTCTTCATCGAGATGATGCAGCGCATCGTAGCCGGCCACCCAAGTCGCGACAGCGTCGCTGCCCTATTCGATTAGACGCAACCTGCTGCGCTTTTGAGTTGGGCTGCTCAATTTATCATCGTACCGCTGCTCAGCCATGCAACGTCCTTTGCCTCTCGCCCACTGGCTCGCGCAGAGGATCGCCACCTCGCAGTTGCGGCGGCCAGTTCACACGCGAATGTCGAAGCGCGCTTGAGAATCCAACAGCAATCCGACGCAAGCGACGCTGCATCCGGCATCGATGCAGGCCCTGCTCCGGCCGGCCACAACCAATGGCACGATTTATGCTGCGATGATGCGAAGCGTGCTTCGTATTGGGGAATGTCATGACGGATTCCGAACTTCGCGCTGATCTTCACAGCATCGAGCCAATTCCCGATGCGGACCGGGACTCAACCGGGCCGCAGCAGATGTGGATCTGGGCCGGCGCCAACATCGCGCCGGTGAACTGGGCGCTCGGCGCGCTCGGCATCATCCTCAAGCTCGGCCTGATGGAGACGATCGCGGTCATCGTGCTCGGCAATATCGTCGGCTGCGCAATCTTCGCGACCTTCACGGTGATGGGACACAAGACCGGCGTCAACCAGATGGTGCTCAGCCGATCCGCGTTCGGCGTCCGCGGCGCCTACCTGCCGAGCATCCTGATGTTCCTGATGACGCTGGGCTGGATCGGCGTAAATACCTACTTCCCGGTGAAGGTTTCGATGGGCATCCTCGGGCAGTTTGGCGTTCCCGACACCTGGCCGGTCGAGATCGTCGTCATCACGCTGGTGATGGCCGTGCAGGTGCTGATCGGAATCTACGGCTTCTACGCGATACGCACCTTCGAGAAGTACACGGTGCCGCCGACCATCGCGATCATGGTCTTGATGAGCATCCTGGCGTGGACGCGCCCCGGCGTCGTCAACTGGGGCCTCACGACCTCGCTGCCGCCCGGCGCGCATCTGGCAATGCTGACGCTGCTGATGACGGCGATCGGCGTCGGCTGGGGCATTTCCTGGGTCACCTGGGCCTCCGACTATTCGCGCTTCGTGCCGAAAAGCGTGCCGTCGAAATCCGTGTTCTGGTACAGCTATGTCGGCATGTTCGTGCCCACGGTCTGGCTCGGCATTCTCGGCGCGACCATCGCCTCGACGACGCTGGATACCGATCCCGCCAAGATGGTGAGCGCGGTATTTGCGGGTCCCGTCAGCATCCTGGTCCTCCTGATGGTGCTGCACGGCCCGATCGCCACCAACATCCTCAACGTCTATTCGGCGACATTGGCGGCGCTGAGCGCGGGGCTGAAGTTCTCGCGCTTCTGGCTCACCGTCATCGTCGGCATCGCCGGCTATCTGGTTACGCTGTATTTCATCTTCGCGCCGTCTTTCGCGAAAGCGTTCGACAACTGGATGATCAGCCTGTTGCTGTGGATGAGCCCGTGGGCCGGGGTGGTGCTGGCCGACTTCTTCATCAAGCGGAAGGGCAAGATCGACATCGCCGAGCTCTATCGCTCACCGGAGACCAGCGCCTATGGCGACATCAACTGGGCCGGCATGAGCGCGTTCTGTGCGGGCTTGGTCGTCGGATGGCTGGTGGAAGACGGCCTGGTCGGCGCGCTTCAGGGGCCGATCTCGATCAATCTGCTCGGCGGCGCCGATCTGAGTTGGCTGTTTGGCATCGGGGTCTCGGGCCTCGTCTATCTTGCGCTCGGCAAGTTCTCGACCTCACCCTCCTCCATCGTTGCGAGCGGCGCAGGTAGATAGCAGCGGGCAGTAACGGTAGGTTCATGGACTACATTCCGCGATCCATTCCCGCCGCGCGAGCTGCGCCTGGTCAGATCAGGCTCGACTTGCCGCGGCTCAGCACCTCACCCGAGCCTTTGTCGCCGACGATCTCGCCCCGTTCGTACACGACCCGGCCGCGCGCAATGGTGGTGACGGGCCAACCGGTGACATCAAAGCCTTCCCAGGGCGTATAGTCCGAGCCGTGGTGCAGATCGGCCTGCCGGATCGGCTTTGTCAGCCTCGGATCCCACAGCGCGATGTCGGCATCGAAGCCGATTCCGATCGAGCCCTTGCGCGGATAGAGGCCGTAGATCCGCGCATGGTTGGTCGCGGTCAGCTCGACGAACTTTTGCAAGCTGATCCGCCCCTTCGAGACGCCTTCAGAGAACAGGATCGGCAGACGCGTCTCAACGCCGGGAATGCCGTTCGGCACCCAACGGAACGAGGTGCGGGAATTCGGCGTCAGCTTGCCCTTGGGATCGTCATAGCGAAACGGGCAGTGGTCGGAGGAGAAGGTCTGGAACACGCCCGTCGTGATGCCTTCCCAGATCGCCTGCTGGCTTTCGACGTCGCGCGGCGGCGGCGAACAGACGTATTTGGCACCTGACATGTCCATGTTCAGGCCTTTCATGTCCTCGGCGGTGAGCGTGATGTATTGCGGGCAGGTCTCGGCATGCACCGGCAATCCGCGCTGCTGGGCCCAGCGCACCTGCTCCATCGCCTCGCGCCCGGAGACGTGCACGATCACGATGGGAACGCCGATCACCTCAGCATGACTGATGGCGCGGTGCGTGGCCTCGCGCTCGACGGCCTGGGGGCGCGAGACGCCGTGATAATAGGGCGCAATATGGCCTTCGCGTTCGAGCTTGGTGGTGAGGAAGCGGATCGCGTCATAGCCCTCGCAGTGGACCATCACCAGCGCCTCCTCGCGGCGCGCCACGTCGAAGACCTCGAGCAGCTGCTTGTCGCTGAGCACGAGGTCATCATAGGTCATGAACACCTTGAACGAGGTGTAGCCGTCCTTGACGAGGGCCGGCAGCTCCTGCCCGAGCACGACCGCGGTCGGGTCGGAGATGATGAGATGGAACGCGGTGTCGATGTAGCACTCGCCCTCGGCGAGCTTGCGGTAATTCTCGACGCAAGTCCGCAGCGACGTACCCTTCTCCTGGAGCGCAAAGGGCAGCACCATGGTGTTGCCGCCAGCAGCAGCCGCGCGCGTCGCCGACGCGAAATCGTCGGCCATGACAACGTCGGGGCCGGAAGGCTGTGAAATGTGAACATGGCTGTCGATCCCGCCGGGCAGTGCCAGCAGGCCCGTCGCGTCGATCTCGCGCGCGGCGCCCTCGATATGATCGGCAATGCTGACGATGCGGCCGTCGCGAATGCCGATATCGGCGCGAAACTCGTCGCTGGCCGTCACGATGGTGCCGCCGCGAATGGCGAGATCGAGCTGCGTCACATGCGTCTCCGTCACTTGATGCCTGCTGATGTCTGGAAGATCCGGCCCCACGCCGCAAGAGCCCCGATGTCGCCGCCGGCGAGCTCAAGTGTCCGCCACAGCGTGACCGCGACCGAATCCAGTACGGCGATATTCAATTCCCGCTCGAGCGAGGCGGCGAGCGCTGCACCGTCGAGATTGGTGCAGAGGATGACGACGGCATCGGCGCCCTCCGACGCAACGGCGCGGATCATGCCCGCGATGGTCGTGCACTCCACCTCGCCGAAGGAAAAGTTGTCGCGCAGGCCGAGATGCCGCTCCGCAAACGGGGCGATCCCCTCCTCGGTCCAGACGTCACCGATGCGCCGCTGCACGTCGTCCGTATAGGGCGAGACGAGGCCGATACGTTTGGCGCCGAGTGCGCGGGCAGCGTCAATGCAGGCGAGTGTCGACGTCGTCGCGGGCACGCTTGTGCGCGCCGTGATCGCTTCGCAAAGGCTCCGGTCGCGGCCAATGCCGAGCCAGCTCGCCGAGGTACCGTTCCAGGCGATCGCATCGACTTTGGCGTCCGCCAGTAGATCCGCCGCCGGCAACATCACCGAGGCGTCGAACTGGTTCAGCGCCGCGGCATCAAGCGCAATCTCGGTGACACGAAAGCGCGAGAAATGTGCGCTGACGCCATCAACTCCATGCAGCATGGTGCTGGTGACGGGCTCCAGCACCGAGTTGGAGGACGGAGTGACCATGCCCAGCCGTTTGCGCACGTCTTTACCTTACGACGCCTGCGCAAAGCGCGTCGACTCCTCCCGGATCAGGGACAGGATGTGACGCTTTGCGTCATTGAATTCGGGGCTCGTGATGTCGCGCGGACGCGGCAGGTCGAAATTGACGGCTTCGCGGATCCGGCCCGGCCGCTTCGTCATCACCACGATCTTGTTGCCGAGCACCAGCGCCTCATCGACGCTGTGAGTGACGAACACGATGGTGCAGCGCCGCTTCTGCCAGATCGCCACCAGCTCCTCCTGCATTTCGAGCTTGGTCTGGGCGTCCAGCGCCGCGAACGGCTCGTCCATCAGGATGACACTCGGATTCATCAGGAGCGCACGGGCGATGCCGACCCGCTGGTTCATGCCGCCGGACATTTCGGAAGGATGATGGTGCTCGAAGCCGCGGAGGCCAACGAGATCGATGAACTCCATGGCGCGGTCGTGCCGCTCGGCCTTGGCAACGCCCTTGAGCTTGAGATGGAAGGCGACGTTATCGATCGCCGTCAACCACGGCATCAGGGTCGGCTGCTGGAACACCACGCCGCGATCCGAGCCGGCCGCTCCACCTGCTTGCCGTCGACCAGCGTCCGGCCGAAGGTCGCCTGCTCGAAGCCCGCGATGATGTTGAGCAGGGTCGACTTGCCACAGCCGGACGGGCCGAGCAGGCAGACGAAATCATTGGCCTCGATGTCGAGATTGATGTTGTCGAGCGTCAGCAGGTCGCGGCCGCGCCGTTTGTCGGAAAACACCTTGACGATGTTGCGAAGCTCGATTGCCGCCATCAGCTCGCCCTGCCCTGCACTGTGGTTGTCTGCTGCCAGCGCAGCGTACGCGCCATGATCGCCTTGAGGCCGAGGTCGGAGAGATAGCCAAGCAGCCCGATCGAGATCATTGCCGCGAGCACGATGTCGTAGCGCAGGAAGTAGTAGGAATCCCACAGCACGTAGCCGAGGCCGCTCTTGACCGCGACCATCTCGGCCGTGACCGTCAGCATCCAGGCCGATCCGACCGCAATGCGCAGGCCCGCGAAAATCGAGGGCAGCGCCGCGGGCAGCACGATGTCGGTCAGCATCTGCCGTCCGTTCGCGCCCATCATCGCGCCAGCACGGACGAGATTATGGTCCACGGTCTTCACACCGTGGATGCTGTTCATCAGCACGGGGAAGAAGGCGCCTAGGAAGACGAGGAAGATCGCCGGCTTGTCAGCAATGCCGAACCAGATGATGGCGAGCGGAATCCAGGACACCGGCGGAATCGGACGCAGCATCTGCAACGTCGGCTCCAGCGTCTTCTCGAACAGCCGCGACCAGCCGATCGCGACACCGGCGAGAATGCCAAAGAGGCTCGCCAGCGCAAAGCCGCCGAACACGCGAAGAGCGCTGGCCAGCGCGTCGCGCAGCCAGTGCCCCGAATAGGTCTGCGTGGTCTCGTCGAAACCAAACACCCAGTCGCCGAGGGCGTGGAGCACCGCACTCGGCGCCGGCAGCAGCGCCGGCGGAAGCATGCCGCTGCGGGCAAAAGCTTCCCAACCCGCGATCAGCAGCGCGGGCACGATGAGGCGTTCGAGCCCCTGGAACGCCCGCGTCATCCGAAACGCCGGTCTTGCGGGCGAGACGTCAGTAGCCGAGGTCATTCTTGGCTTTTCCCGTGGCCTTCTCCAGGAACGAATAATCCATGTTCTTCTCCGCTTCCACGGAGACGTCCTTGGAGATGTATTTCAGGTCGCGCATCATCGCGGCGATCGCGAGCGTCTGCGAACGATGGATCGCAGGATCGGGCGAGGCATTCTTCAGCGCTTCTGTCGCCACCGTCTTGTCGAGGCCAGTGAGCTTATTGATGACCTCGATCCACGGCCCTTTGTCGGCGATCAACTTGTTGTCGAGCTCGACCACGGCGCTGACGACGCCCTGCACGCCCGCGCGCTGGCTGGCGATCACATCCGAGCGTGTGACGATCAGATTGGTCAGGTTGCCGGCGGCCTGGTCATACGGCAGCACAAAATGCCTGCCGGCGTCGGCGAGCCGGATCTGCGAGGCGAACGGCTCGACCGAGCAGATCATGTCGACCTCACCACGCTGGAGCGCTGCGAGATGGTCGGACGGATTGGGGATGTTAATGAACTGGATGTCCTTGTTGGGATCGACGCCCTGCTTGAGGAACGCGCCGCGCATGTGGATGTCCTGCGCATTGCCACGCGACGCAGCGACCTTCAGCGGCTGACCGTCGCTCTTGGCCTTTGCGACGGTCGCCTTGAACGCAGCCCAATCCTCCGGCGGCAGGTTCAGCTTCGCGGAAGACAGACATTCCGAGCCGCCATTGATCTGGCCGGAGACGGCGACGACGTCAAAGCCCTTGTCGAGTGCGGTGATGTAATGGAGGTAGGTGACCTGCGCGACATCGATGCTCTTCGAGACCAGAGCGGTGAGAACGTCATTGCCCGAGTTGAAGCCTGTGGCTTCGACCTCGACGCCCTTGGTCATGCCCGGGATCAGCGACATCGGCAGGCAGTGCGCGCATTTGGCGTAGCCGAGCTTGATCTTCGCGGTCTGCGCGATGGCGAGATCGCCTCCGCCAAACATCGCCGCCATCACCACGAGGCCCCATCGCAAACTCGTCCGCATCGCTTACTCCGTTTCGGAAAGCGCGCGAGATCTCGCGCGTCGCGCCAGATCATTGGCCGGGCGTTGCGGCAACGCAATCCGGTTTTTGCATGCTGCATACAATTTGCGCGTTGTGCCATTGTTTTCAGCTACATGCGTCGGTATTTTGGGCAAGCCAAGGGGCCGGAAACGGCTAGGATGAACGGAAGCAATGAGGCGCGCGTGCAGCAGAAGTCGGAAACCCCGAAGGGCCGAAAGTCGCCCAAACTCAAGAGGATGGGCCTGCATGAGCGCGCCGCCGCGCGGATGCGGACGATGATCATTCGCGGCGAGTTGCCGCCGGGATCGCAGACCCAGGAGACCAGGCTGTCGAAGGAGCTCGGCGTGTCGCGCACCCCGCTGCGCGAGGCGATGAAGGTGCTCGCCGCCGAGGGATTGATCGAGCTTCGCCCCAACCGTAGCCCGCGCATCGCCGATATTGCGGTCGAGGACATCTCGGAATTGTTTGAGGCGCTCGCCGGCATCGAGCGGCTTGCCGCCGAACTCGCTGCGGAGCGCGCCACCGAGCGCGATCTCGCCCGCCTGCGCACGCTTCAGACCCGCATGGAGGGTCACCATCGCAACGGCAAGCTCGATGAGTACTTCGCCATCAATGGCGAGATCCACAACACCATCGTCCGCATGGCCCGCAATACGCCGCTGCGCGAGGCGCACGAGACGCTGATCTCCCGCGCCGAACGCGCACGCTATCTCGCGCTGGGTGCCGACAAGCGCTGGAGCAATTCGGTCGACGAGCACGCCAGCATCCTCGCCGCCCTCGAGGCGCGTGACAGCGAAGCCGCAGGACGCCTGCTCGGCGCCCATGTCCGCCAGACCGGCACCGCCCTGCTCGAGACCCTCGCCCCCAAACCCAAGCTGACGGCGGCGTGACCATGAAGCTGCTGCTGCTCAACCCCAACACCAGCGCCTCTGTCACCCAGTTGATGACCGATGTCGGGCAGCGCGCCGCCGCGCCCGGCACCGAGCTGGTCCCCTGCACCGCCTCGCGCGGCGTGCCCTATATCGCGACGCGCACCGAGGCGCAGATCGGCGGCGCCATCGCGCTGGAGATGCTGGCCGAGCAGCACACGAAAGTCGATGCCGCGATCATCGCAGCTTTCGGCGATCCCGGCTTGTTCGCCGCACGCGAGACGTTCGACATTCCCGTCATTGGCCTTGCGGAAGCCGCGATGCTGACCGCCTGCATGGCCGGACGCCGATTCGCCATCGTCACTTTCGCGCAAGCGCTCGGCCCCTGGTACGAGGAATGCGTTCGCGACCACGGGCTGCGAGAGCGCTGCGCCGGCATCCGCATGCTCGATACGCCATTCAAGGCGATTTCGGAGGTCGGCACCGAGAAGGAGGACCTGCTCGTCGATCTCGCGCAGCGCGCCATCGTCGAGGACGAGGCCGATGTCCTGATCTTTGCGGGCGCGCCGCTTTCGGGTCTTGCCGAACGCGTCGCCGACCGGATCCCCGTCCCCGTTGTCGATCAGGTCGTCGCCGCCGTGAAGCAGGCCGAAGCACTCGTGGCGCTCCGCCTGCGCAAGGCAACCGCAGGCACGTTCCGCCGGCCCGCCGCCAAACCCACCACTGGTCTTGCCGACGCGCTCGGCGCCCGGCTCGAGCATCGCGACAGCTGTCAGAGAGGCGGCCGGCGATGCGAAAAGCCCAATTCGTTTTCGATGGCACGGCCGAAGGCAAACAGACGGGATTCGCAGCCCGGTGGCGCGATGATCTGGATACCGAACGGAAGCTCATTTGCTTCCCGCCGCACCGGCAAAGTCAGGACCGGGAAACCGACCAGCGACACAATGAAGGTGACGGCGAGATAATCGATGGGCGTCTCCAGCGCCGTGCCGTCGATCGCGGTGACATCGCTGATCTCGTTCGGCCAGGGGAAGACCGATGCCGCCGGCGCAACCAGGAAATCGGAGCCGGTGAACAGCTCGCGAAAGCTGCGGTAAATCGCAGTGCGACGGCGTTCGGCGTTGAGGTAATCCTCAGCCGACAGGCTTGTACCCGCCTCGATGTTCCAGATCACCGTGGGCGTCAGCTCGGCGCGGCGCGTCCTCAGCAACTCACCATAGCTGTTGGCGATGTGCGCGGCGCGCAGCGTGCGGAAGGTCTCGATCGCACCGTTGCAATCGGGCGAGGACGGCACGACATCGGCAACACGCGCGAGCGCGTCGCAGGCAGCGGCAAAACGGGCGCGGACGTTGCGCGCAACCGGCGCGATACTGAAATCGGGCGTGACAGCGATCCGCGGGCGTTCTGCGAGCGGCCGATTGTCATTGCCGACGCCGGTCGAGAGCGGATCGTTCGCATCACCTCCCGCACAGACCGACAACGCCAGCTCGAGATCATCGATGCTGCGGCCGAGAAAACCGTGGGTGGCGAGCATGTCCCAGCCGAGCGGACGGCGCGTCGACGGGATGCGGCCGGGCGTCGGCCGGATCGAGGCGACGTCGCAAAAGCTTGCGGGCGTGCGCACCGAGCCGCCGAAATCGGTGCCGTGCGCGAGCGGCACCATGCCGGCCGCGACGGCAACGGCGGAGCCGCCGGACGATCCGCCGCAGGTCAGCGCAGGATCGAACGGATTGCGCGTCGGCCCGCACAATTTATTGGCGCAGACCGCGCCGAAGCCGAATTCGGGCGTATTGGTCTTGCCCAGAATGATCGCGCCGGCGCGCCGCAGCCGCGCGACCACGAGATCGTCCTCGGCGGGGACGTGATCGCGAAACAGAACCGATCCGTAGGTGGTCGCAAGCCCCGCGGTGTCGGTGAGATCCTTGATCCCTACGGGCACGCCGTGCAGCGGGCCGACTGGCACGGATGCCGCATCGCAAATTTGCGCGGCGCGGCGAGCGCCGTCCGCATCGAGGGTCACGAACGCCGCCAGCCGCGGATCCTGTTCCGCGATCCGCGCCACATGCGCCTCGACGGCGTCGCGCGAGGACAGCTGGCCCTTCGCGATAGCGCGCGCAAGGGTTTTGGCAGTGAGGTCGCAGATCGATGGCTTCGGCGTCATCGCCGCACAATGCCAAACCTCGCATTGAAAGGCGAGCGCGGTGGGCACGAGACTTGCTTTCTTCCTCGGGAGAACGGGAGGCAACACCATGGCTGAAGCGCAGGGCGGGCGTTCGCTCGTCGTCGACGCCGTCACCCACCGCTATCCCAGCGGCGAGCTTGCGGTCGAGAACATCAATCTCGACATCAAGGGCGGCGAGATCATCGCCCTGCTCGGCCCGTCCGGCTGCGGCAAGACCACTCTGCTGCGCATCATCGCCGGCTTCATCGCGCAGAGCCAGGGCCGCATCATCATCGGCGATGACATCGTCGATGCCCTGCCGCCGAACAAGCGCGCTGTCGGCATCGTGTTCCAGAATTACGCGCTGTTCCCGCATCTGTCGATCAGCGAGAACGTGGCTTACGGGCTTGCAGCCCGCGGCATCGACAAGGCGACGCGCCAGCGCGAGGCGCAGCGCCTACTGGAGCTGGTGCAACTGCCGTCGATGACGGAACGGCTGCCGCGGCAGCTTTCCGGCGGCCAGCAGCAGCGCGTCGCGCTGGCCCGCGCGCTGGCGATCAAGCCGTCGATCCTGCTGCTCGACGAACCCTTTGCGGCGCTCGACAAGAATTTACGCCTCGACATGCAGATCGAGGTCAAGCGGCTGCAGCGCGTCTCCGGCATCACCACGCTGATCGTGACCCATGACCAGGAAGAGGCGCTGTCGATGGCTGATCGCGTCGCGGTGCTGAGCCACGGCAAGCTCGAGCAGTTCGGAACGCCGTCTGACGTCTACGACCGGCCGCAGACGCTGTTCGTGAATACGTTTGTCGGCTCGACCAACCGCATGCCCGGCGTCGTGGTCTCGGCCGATCGCGCCGCCGCCAAGGTGCGCCTCGATGCCGGCGCGGAGGTCATCGCGCGGCCGGCCGGCGGTGCGCTCAGCGAAGGCGGCCGCGTCACTGTCTGCATCCGCCCCGAGCATCTGCAATTCGTCAGCGACGAGACCGGCTTTGCCGGCGTGGTCGGCATGTCGCTGCCGCTCGGGGCCACCGTTGTCCACGAGATCACCACCGCCGACGGCTCCGGCGTCAAGGTCTCCCAGGCGCGTATCGGCGAGACGCGCGCGCTTGAGAGCGGCGCGGCCGTGCGCCTCGCACCGCTCGCCCCTTCGCTCGCCAACGCCTTTCCCGCAACGCTTTAGTTCCAGTCATAGTCCACACGGAGTTCGACATGATCCTCAACCGCCGAAGCCTGCTGACGACCGCCCTCACCCTCGGGGCCATGAAGGCGTTTCCCGGACTGAGTTTTGCCCAGGCTCGCCCGCTGGTGTTTGCGACCTTCACCGGAAGCTGGGAAGAAGCGCACAAGGCCGTGCTGGTGCCGGCCTTCCGCAAGGCCAACGCCGATGCGGCGTTGGTGCTCGACCCCATGTTGTCGGTCGACCAGATCGCGAAGGTGAATGCCGCGAAAGCCAATCCGCCGATCGACGTCATGCTGCACGATCCCGGCCCTGCCCTCGTCGCGATCGGCCAGGACCTGGTCGAACCCTATCCGGTCGAGAAAAGCGCGTACTACAAGGACCTGATCAGCGAGGCGCAGGAGCCGATGGGCCCCGCCCCGTTCTTCCAGGTCGTCGGCCTCACCTACAATCCCGAAGCCATCAAGACGCCGCCGACCTCATGGGCCGATCTCTGGAAGCCCGAGTTCAAGGGTCGCGTCGGCATCACCAACCTCAATTCTACGCTCGGCACCGGCTGGCTGGTCGAGATCGCCAAGATGCGCGGCGGCTCCGAAGCCAATGTCGATCCCGGCTTCAAGGCGCTGGAGGAACTGAAGCCCAATCTCGCCGCGGTCGCCGCCAATCCCGGCGCGCTCGCGACACTGTTCCAGCAGGGCCAGATCGACATCTCGCCCGGCAATTTCAACGCCATCCAGATCCTCAAAGCCCGCGGCGTCCCGGTGGAGTTCGTGGCGCCAAAGGAAGGCGCGATCGCCTTCAAGACCACGATCCACATCGTCAAGAACTCAGCGAATCGCGAGCTGGCCTTCAAGCTGATCGAGGCGGCGCTGACGCCCGAGGTACAGACCGCGCTGATGAACCCGCCCTACCTGATCGTGCCGACCAATTCCAAGGTGACGATGGGCGGCGAGATCGCGCGCGTGCTCGCCAAGGACACCGCGGAGCTGAAGCAGAAATTCGTGTTCCAGGACTGGAAGAAGATCAACGAGCAGCGCTCGGCCTGGATCGAGCGCTTCAACCGCGAGATCAAGATCTAAGACCTTGAAGGCTTAAGCCATGGGCGCAGCACCGGCATCACGGGACGTCACGTCCTACGGAATGGGATTGGCAGCGCCACTGGCGCTGTTCTTCCTGCTGTTCTTCGTCGCGCCGCTGCTGCAACTGTTCTGGCTCTCGCTTCACAACGACACGGCCGGGCTCCATTGGGGGCTCGGCCAGTACCTGCACTTCCTCACCGATCCCTTCAGCCTCAGCGTGCTCGGCTCGACGCTGCTGCTGGGGGCCGAGGTGACGGCCGTGTGCCTCGTGCTCGGCTTTCCCATCGCCTGGCTCTACCAGCGGGTCGGACCGCGGCTGCAAACCATCATCATCCTGATCGTGCTGCTGCCGCTTCTGACAAGCGTGGTGGTGCGCACCTTCGCCTGGATCGTCATCCTGGGCCGCCAGGGCATCATCAACGCGACGTTGCAATCCCTTGGCATCATCGATACGCCCTTAAAGCTGCTCTACACCCAGTTCGGCGTGGTAATCGCACTAGCACAGGTGCAAATGCCCTTGATGACGCTGCCGCTGATCACCGCGCTCGGCCGCATCGACCCCAATCTTGACGACGCCTCCTGCTCGCTCGGCGCCGGGAGCTGGCGCACCTTCTTCAGGATCGTACTCCCGCTGTCGCTGCCGGGCGTAATCGCCGGCTGCACCCTGACTTACGCCGCCGCCATCACAGCCTTCATCACCCAGTCGCTAGTCGGCGGCGGGCAGATGCTGTTCATGCCGATGTATCTCTACCAGCAGGCGTCGACCCTGCAGAACTGGCCTTTCGCCGCCGCGATCTCGATCATCTTCCTGCTCGCCGTGCTCGCGGTCGTCTCCGTCTTCACCACGCTCGGCCGCTTGTCGCGCGGCTATGGAGGGACGTAATGAGCGGCCGCAGGCGTACCTTGGAGGCGCTGAGCTTCGAGCTCGTCATGACCGTGATCGCGGTGATCGCGCTAGTCATCATCATCGCGCCCTCGCTGGTGGTGCTGATCGTGTCCTTCACCAGCGGCTTCTCACTTCGCTTTCCCCCGCCCGGCTATTCGCTGCGCTGGTATGTCGAGCTTTGGAACGCCTGGCAGCTGCATTTCGCCGCCAAGAACAGCCTCATCGTCGCGCTGTGGGCGACCGGCCTGTCCGTCGTGCTCGGCGTTGCGGCTGCCCTTACGATCTCGCGGTCGCGGACGCTGTCGGCGCGGTTGCTCGATTCCCTCTTCATGTCGCCCCTGGTCCTGCCCGCGCTGGCCTTCGGGCTTGCTGCGCTGATGCTGTTCTCGCTGGTCGGCCTGCCGGTGTCGCCGCTGACGCTGGTGATCGGCCACACCGTGGTCTGCGTGCCCTATGTCGTGCGCAACACGGTCGCCGCACTTGCGCAGCTTGAGCCGCCCCTGCTCGAAAGCTCGGCGGTGCTCGGCGCGAGCCGCCTCTACACGCTCCGTCGGATTGTGCTGCCGCTGATCCGGCCGGGCATCATCGCGGGCGCCTTCATCGCCTTCATGTCGTCCTTCGACAACGTGCCGGTCTCGCTGTTCCTGCGCGATGCCGCGACCGACATGCTGCCGATCCGGATGTGGCAGGACCTCGAAGGCAAGCTCGACGTCACCATCGCCGCGCTGTCGGGCGTGCTGATCATCGCGACCGTGGCTCTGGTCGCTGTGATGGAGCGCGTCACGGGCCTGTCGCGGCGGCTGACCAACTGATCAGGCACCGCGGAACAGCGAATAGCCCCAGCGCGTGAATTTCAGCGGCAGATGAAAATGCTCGTCAACGTTCTTGATGCGGAAGCGGAACGGCGTCACGGTGAGGAAGCTCTCGCTATCGCCAAAGAGCTCGCCGAGATGAAACAGGACTTCATACTCGCCCACCGTCACGCCTGCGCCTTGCGCGACGGCATGGTCGAGCACGCCATTGGCGCCGAGCCGTCCGTCGGCGACGCGCACCTGTTCCGGATCGATCCGCCAGATCTCGACGCGCAGCCCCTGTGCCGGGCGTCCGCTCGCCACATCGACCGCGTGAATGGAAATGCCGCCTGCCACCATGTTCCTCCCGTGAGCGCAGCGCCATGGTAGACGCAAACACGGCCGTTCGGCCAGCGCCTGCGCTGCTGCCGCGCCGGCTCTGGTCTCGATCCTGGATGGCGCAGCCAGCCTCGGCGCGGCCTTCTTCGCCTTGGCGTGCCTCGCGCTGTGCGGCACATTGGGTCTGATCTGGGGAGGCCATGACCAAGCAGGCAAATAGCGCGCGCGAGATTGCGGCCGATGTGACGGCCGGACGAGCGAGCGCGGTCGAGACCGCCAAGGCCGCGCTCGCACGCATCGAGGCAGCCGTGGCGCTGAACGCGGTGGTGACGATCGATCCCGTGCGCACGTTGGCCGATGCCGCCGCGGTCGACGAGCGCCTGCGCTCCGGCGAGCCGATGCCGCTCGCCGGCGTCCCCGTCATCGTCAAGGACAACATCTGGGTGGGCGGCTGGCGCGTAACCCAGGGCTCGCGCCTGTTCGCCGATTTCGTCGCGCCTCGGGATGCGATTGCGATCGAGCGGCTGCGCAGCGCCGGTGCGGTCGTGGTCGGCCTCGGAGCAACGTCGGAATTCGCTTGCAAGGGCGTGACGACTTCGCCGCTGCATGGTCCCACGCGGCATCCGCTCGATCCGGGGCTGTCGCCGGGTGGCTCATCGGGTGGTCCGGCTGTCGCCGTCGCAGCCGGCCTCGTGCCGCTCGCGATCGGCACCGATGCGGGCGGCTCCAGTCGCAGGCCGCCGGCCCATGTCGGTGTCGCCGGCTTCAAGCCGTCCTACGGCGCAATCCCTTATGGACCTGGCTTCGCCGAGCCGTTCTTCGGTCTCTCCGTCATTGCGCCGATCGCCACCGACGTCGCCGACATCGCGCTGGCGTTCAAGACCATGGCCGGCGCCGATCGGCGCGATCCGGATTCGGCGGGCATTGCGCAAGAGCCCGCCGACGTCGCCGGTCTGCGCATCGCATTCTCGCCTCGCCTCGGTCTCGATGTCGCCGTTGATGAGGCCGTCGCGAACGGGCTCGTTTCTGCCGTCGAGCGTCTCACCGCCGCTGGATTGCACATCATGCAAGACGATCCCGTCTGGCCGGCCGGCGCGACGGAAGACGCCATCATGCCGCTCCAGCATGCCGGCCTTGCCGCGCTCTATGGCGAGGCCTTCCGCAAGGACCCGACTGTCTTCGATCCTGATATCGCCAAGCAGATCGAGCGGGGGCTGTCGTGGTCAGGCGCCGAGGTGGCCGGGGCGCTGGTCGCAAGCGCTGCAATCGCCAAGGCCTTTGCGGCGTTCTTTGGCGAGATCGACCTGCTGCTGACGCCAACCGTCCCATGCGTCGCGTGGCCGCTGACGCAGCTCGGCCCTGACATGATCGGCGGAAAAGCCGTAAGCCCACGCGCCCACGCGGTGTTCACGCCCTTTGTCAACCATGCCCGCCTGCCGGCGATTTCGATTCCGTGCGGAGCCGATCGGTGCGGACTTCCATTCGGCCTTCAGATCATCGCCGCGCGCGGACAAGACCGTACGCTGCTTGAAGCAGCGCAAGAGATCGAAGCCATATTGCGAACGTAAATCCTGCCGTCACACGTCTCTTCCCGAAGGCCTGCTCACATTGGCTGTGATGAGATTTTTCTTGATCTCTCGGTGCACACGTCGTGCACACGCCGCGCTCTAACCATCTGAAAAAACTGAACTCTCGCTCCAATCCATCACGGGCCAATTTGAGCTAGGTCCAGCCAAGAAGATCAAAGCTCATCAAAAGTGGGCCAGCTTACGGGGGGGCTCCTCTTCGATCTGCCTCAGCCGCCCCACCTTGGTCGGCACCACTCCTTAATGATGCCATGCGGTTGCGATGGTGTTTTGTAACGTCGTGTCGCTGGGCATTTGCGTCGCCGTAGTTGGATTGAAGCTCGGATTATTGCCCTGGAACGTCGCCGTCGGGTTCAAGACGCGAATGGCTGCGATCGCCGACGGGCCCATGCTTCAGGGGAGCACGGTACGCACGATCAGCAAGTAAAGCCCGACCGACAATAGCGCCGCTGAACAGAAGTAGACCACCTCCGGATGCCGTCCCTCGAACGCCGGGGCCCGGTCACCGATCCGATCCGACCACAACAGAAGCGGAAATATGAGGGCAACGATCACGACCTGCCCAATCTCCACGCCGATGTTGAAAGCCGCGAGCGCAGGCACGGCCGCGTCCGCTGGCAGCCCGATCTCCTGCAGCGCGCTGGCGAAGCCGAAGCCGTGAATAAGCCCGAAAACGAATGTCACCCGCCAGCGACCGTCCACATTGCGCGAGAAAAAGTTCTCGACCGCTACTAACATGATCGTCGCGGCGATCGCCGCTTCGACGATGGCACTTGGGATTACGACGACTTGCAGCGCAGCAAAGGACAGCGTGATCGAGTGAGCAATCGTGAAGGCGGTGACGATCTTGATCACCGGCCACAAGTGATGCGCCCAAAGCACGATCGCGGCAAGGAATGCGATGTGATCGTAGCCGAGAAAGATGTGCTCGATACCGGCCTGGACGAACCGCCCGACCACCTGGAGTGCCGATGACCCCGCACCGTAGAGAGCGATCTCGGGCGCTCTGCTGTCGAGGGCAAGCTCGCGCTCGCCGCCCTCGGTTGCGATGATAGCTAGATGTCGTGCGCTAGGATCCACATCGTGAAACAGGGTCGTGCGATAACGCAGCTCGCCGCCATCCAATGGACAGGTCCATGCCACCGTCACCAGAACGTGGGTGTCGGCCGGCAGTGCCGTTCCTGGCCCAGGCGCACATTGCTGCCTGCCGGCAAAGACTGCAACGTGGTCGCCAATATAGGTGAGCACTGATGGCGCCATGACCGCAAGGGCCACACGGTTGACCTCGCCCGATCCCGCTTCGGTGATTCGAACCCCGGCCGACTTTTCGAAGTCGCGACCAAGCGCCTTGATTTCCACTTCGACCGTGCGGCCTTGGATCACGATGCGCGAGGTGCTGACCCCGGCATTGTGCGCCTGTGCCTCCCAAGTGGCGACAGCAGCGATGGCAACGCTGGCCAGGGCAAGCCAGGCGCGAGACGCGGTCGCGGCGGGACCGCTGTTGAGTCGAGCACGGCCTGAGTGCATCCGGAAGCTTTGTATAAACTGCGTTCGGCGGAGTTCCCAGTTCATTGGCGTCGCTGGCGTCGGTCGCCAATCATTCGGCACCGCCTAGGCGCTTAATGATTACGCCGGCCGTCGCGGCACGAATGCTCTGGGAGTAGGCTTCTGAGAACGCCCCGAGCGCCGTCCGCGCCTTGCTGGCGTAAGCGCGCCTTTCCTCAGGGGGCGCAAGCTGCGAGGCCCGTGCAAGATCGATGGCGTGAATGAACGCTGCCTCCTCGGCCTCGTCCCCGCTCGCGATGGCCAAAGCCAACGCCTTGGCCTCGGCGATCTGGTGGTCAAGATCGTCCAACCCAATGCCGACAAGTTGAAAAGGATCGAGTACGAAGCTCTCGTAGAAGCCGGCTTTCAGGAGCTCGAACCGCGCGCGAAGCGAATAAGGTGCATCGGGTGAGAGGCGAATGGCTTCCTCGAGCTGGGTTCTCGGCAGGCGGTAGCGCCCGATCGCATCGTCCAAGAGGGGCGCCAGATCGCGCTGGACGAGAGCCTTCAGCAAAAGTTCGGCGTTAATCGTAAGCCGACCACCGTGCGCCGCGAGATCGCGGTTGAGGGTGTTGGTTGCCTCGACCAGAACCATACCGAGTGCAAATCGCGCCATGCCCTCAGGTCCTGGCCCGGCGGCCGTTTTGGCGAGCGCGACCTCCTCGTCTGCAGCGGAGACGAGCACGTTTGCCCGCTCGATGTCGATCATATCATGAGCGGCCAGCGTGAGGGCGCCAAGAGTCGAAAGGAGGAGAACGAAAAGAACGAGCCTGGGCAGGCCCCGGAAGGCTGCGCATCGCGGGCAGGCGGCGGTCAGCGATTGCCCCGCGCGGGACGCGTTTGCCGTACCCGAGTCATCAATCATTGGGCATCTCTTCACCGGCGAAAAAGGCGTGCGATCCCCGGTGCGCCGGGACGACGCCATCGGGAGCACCGGCGGGCGTGGGAAATGCGTCTTTGTGTTCAGCCAGCGTGCTGGCGATCACATAAGCGTGGCGTGCCATGAAACTCGGGCGGCACACGAGGGAGTGGCTCCCAAATGATACTATTACCCGCAACGGCGCGTCGCGGATATCGTCAAAGGGCGGCTTGCCGAGAAAGAGGGCCTCCGCACTTCCCGCCGCCATGATTGCGACGTCCTGTTGATCCGTGGCAACGAGCACGCCGACGCGCCGAGCATCCGCAGCGCGGACCAGCATGGCGCGCGAGTTCGGGAGAAATCGCATCAGCACGTCGACGATCGCCGCTGCAAGAGCACTGCCGATTTCATCATCCCGTTGGCCAACAATCAGCAGGTGGTAGCGCCGGTAGACCGGCCACATACGGTCCGGATTCAAATCGGCAAACCGCAGCCTGATCGGCCGTTGCTGCCGATCAGGGCTCGCGACCGCAAACGTTCTGTGCCCGGCAACAACAAGCGCCGCCGCGTTCGCAACCGACGTGAGGATCGTGCGCCGCTTCATACTCGCCAAGCTCCAAGGCAGCGGTGCGATGCGAGCCTGCACCAACAATTGGCTCAGGCACCCGTCATTGCGGCTTGAACACGTCGCGGTTCAAGATCGCTGTGACACCCAGGTTTGGGACATCGACGAGTTGCGCGATGTGGAGATCGACAGCCACGCTCACCAGTACATAAGCCTGCTCGCGGCTAAGACCCTTTGTCTTGACCAGAAAGTCGATCATGTTGAGCGTGGCGTTTCGCGCTGCCAAACTGACATCCTCCGAGAGGTTTGCCAGTGGAGCGATCTTCTGGCCACCAAGGTAGGTGTCGAACACTGGCAGTTCGCCCTCGGGCTTGAGCGGAAGCCCCGAGACAGCGTAGAAACTCCCCGGGGCGAGGTCCTTTAGCTGCGAGCCGCCTTCGAAGTGCATGGTCGTAAGCAGCGAAGCCATGCCCGCGATCACCTTGGCCCGGAGCGATACCTTTGCGCCCATCTCTATGGCGGTGCCCGCCACCTCGCCGTCGCCCTGGGCGAAATGAACGTCACCCGCGAAAAGCCCACAGCCGTCGATAAAGCAAGGAAATAGCAGCGTGGTGCCGACCACCGTCTGCTTGGTGTCGAGATTGCCGCCGTTCTCCCGTGGCGGAACGGTACGAACACACTTGTCCTTCGCTGTACCATTGGCACCGCAAAGATCCACCGGCAGGGCATCAACCGGCTGAGGGGTCAACGCCGCGCCGCCCGCGTCAGCGAGCGCCTTCTCCCGTTTGAGCCACATCTCAAGCTCAGGCTCGCCGGGCAAGACGCCGATCGTGCCCATGAACGCATTCATGGGAACGGAGATTCCCGGCAAGTCCTTCGAACGCGCTTCAAGACGCGTCAGGTTCCAGTGCACGATGAAAGGATCGCGGAAGACATCACGCAAGAAGCCAAACCCTGGCACGATCGTAGTGTAACCGAAATCATCGGGCGCGATGTCCACCACGGTAACGGCGAGTGCGTCGCCCCGTCTGGCCCCTTCAATGTAGACGGGCCCGGTCAGCGGATGCACGAGGTTGAGGTTGGCGGCCGCCACATCCTGCGCCGTCGAATCGAAGGTGAGGTCGGAATCGAGCGCATCGCGCGTTTCGAGTACAAAGAGCTGCTCGGGATTTACACGCGTGACGGGCTTGATTGCGAAGTGATACCGGTTGAAGCAGTGCGGATCGTCCTTGCAGTGCTTGCCAGACTTTCCCACGATCACCGGGGGGGCGCCCTTGACGTCACTGGTGTCCGCCCGCACCCTCCCCCAACTCGCGACCAGGAGCAGGGCAAGAGCCAGCATCATCCAACCGGGTCTGGATTTCATTGGATGTCCTTCCTGTATGACCCGCTGCTCGCGCGTCTCCTTCCGGTCGGACCACTTGCGCGTTCTCGCGGAGAACGCCACTCGGAAATCCTATTAGAGGCGCTAGGCAAGTCAAGCATGGGAACCGGTCAGCCGAACTGTCAGAATTTGCGCCAGCGAAATTCGAGTCCATGATCGACGTTTGCGCAGCAAAAAATCTGAGCAATTCTGACAAGCTGCAAGCGCCTGGTAGTGTTTATGCGCGCAGGCCAGTTCAAATGCCCACATTTGGCAGTCCGCGGCCCCAAGGCGGAACTGTGGTATCCTCCGTCAAACGCGATGGGCGGTTCAAAGAAGCAGCTGCACGTGCTGAGTGTCCTTGTGTCCTCGCCGGGCCCCACACAGTACAAAGTAGCCTGGCATCCCCACCCCTTAGGCGCTGATCGCCCACGCCGACGAGGTGATCGAATGAGTGCGTCAGATTAACCTGGTGCGATACAGCCGGTGGAAGACCGGTCCGAGTAAGGGGTAGCGCCCGCTTGGTAGCGAATGTTGCGTGGCCCCTGGTGACAGTGGCCACGAATCGTACAAAGCGATTACACACGGATCTGAAGATAGCCCTCCCGGGCCTCGAGAAGGACCAACGTCGTGAAGCGGGACTTCGACCTCATCGTCTATGGCGCGACAGGTTACACCGGCCGTCTCATCGCCGAATATCTGGCGACGTCCTATCGCGGCGACGATGCTCCGTCCTGGGCGATCGCAGGACGCTCGACCGATAAGCTCCAGAAGGTGCGTGCCGACATCGGCGCACCGGACGATTTGCCGTTGGTCAAGGCGGATGCCGCCGAGCCGACCAGCCTGCAGTCGATGTGCGAGCGTGCAGCCGTGATCATCACGACGGTCGGGCCTTATCAGCTCCACGGTCAAGAGCTTGTGGCGGCCTGCGCGGCTACGGGCACGGCCTATGTTGATCTGTGCGGCGAACCGGTTTGGATGCGACGCATGATCGACGCCCATCAAGATGACGCAAAACGGACCGGCGCGCGCATTGTGTTCTCCTGCGGCTTCGATTCCATCCCGTTCGACCTCGGCGTGCTCACGCTGCAGGAGAAGGCGCGCGAGAAATTCGGACGCCCGGCGCGGCGGGTCAAAGCCCGCCTGCGCAAGGTGAAAGGCGGCATGTCTGGCGGCACCGCGGCGAGTGCTTAGGCGACGCTGGCCGCCGCCGCGCGCGACCCGGCCCTGATCCGGCTGCTGACCGATCCCTTCGCGTTGACGCCGGGATTCACCGGGCCGTCTCAGCCGTCGGGCCTCATCCCCGAATACGACCCGAGCATGAACGTGTGGCTCGTGCCATTCCCCATGGCGCCGATCAACACCAAGAACGTGCACCGCACGAATTTCCTGTTGGGTCATCCCTACGGCACGAACTTCGTTTACGACGAGATGATGGTCGCGCCGGGATTTGGTGAAATCGCTCGCGTGACAACTGAGACATTCGCCACGGTGGTTTCCTTGTTCGGAACCGGCGGTCTCAAACCCGGCGCAGGCCCGACTCGGGAGGAGCGCGAGAAGGGCTTCTACGACATCCTCTTCCTGGGCGAGCTGCCGGATGGCGGACGGGTCGAGGCGGTGGTCACGGGCGACCGCGATCCGGGCTACGGCTCGACCAGCAAGATGATCGCCGAGAGCGCTCTCTGCCTCTTGCGCGACGTACAGGGCGAGGGCGGCACCTGGACGCCGGGCGCGCTGATGGGTCCGGCGTTGCGCAAGCGTCTGAAGCAGCGCGCCGGCCTCACCTTCAGCGCGCGTTGAGGTAACGCTCAGAACTGCAGCGGCGTGCCGGCTTGGCGAGTTCGAGCCTCAACTCCGGTTCAATGGCCGCTTCTGGCCCTTCCGAGACACGCACATCGGGCCGAACGTCCACTTTGCGCCAAAGGCCGCTCTCCCCTGCCAAGTCGCAGTTTGACCCAAGGCGAGCATGTTGCGCTCAACATGTACTGTTGCGCGATTGCGCGTCATCCCGCCTGAATTCTCCATCGACCTTGCAGCCTGATGATCTCGCGGCATCGGAAGCCATGCGGGCTGGGCGCAGGACGGAAACGGTCGATTATTTGACCGCGCCGCCCGTGATGCCGCTGATGAATCGGTCCAAAAAGAGATTGTAGGCGATCGCCACCGGGACGCTGGAAATGAGCGCCGCGCCCATCAATTCGCCCCAATAGAAAATATCTCCGCGGATCAAATCCGTCGCAACTCCCAAGGTAACGGGCTTCTCGCTGGAAGAGGAGATGAAGGTCAGCGCGTACACGAACTCCTGCACCGTTAGCGTGAACGCAAAGATCACTACGGTCAGAATGGCAGGCACGGAAAGAGGAAGGACCGTTTTCACGAATGCTCCCACGACAGTGCAGCCGTCGACGATTGCGGCCTCCTCGATCTCCCGCGGCACCGATTTGAAGAAGCCCATAAGCAGCCAGGTGCAGAACGGGATGGTGAAAGTGGGGTAGACGACGACAAGAGCCCACATGCTGTCCTGCAATCCGAGCAACGTAACCACCCGCGCGAGAGGAAGAAACAGAAGCGTCGGCGGCACCAGATAGGTCAGGAAGATGCCGATGCTCAGATTTTCGCCGCTCCGGCCCGGCATGCGGGCTAGCCCATAGCCGGCTGGGAGGGCCACAACAAGAGTGATAGCCACGACACAAAGCCCGATAAGGGCGCTATTGGACAGCCACTGCACAAACAGCGTGTCTTCAAACAAATACTTGAGATGCTCGAGCGTAGGCGGCGCGTTGAACCAATAAGGGATGGACTTGAGATTGTAGAGGTCGCCATCTGTCTTGAAGGTCGTGATCAGCATCCAGTAGAAAGGAAACGCGGCGAATACGACCAGAGTAACCACCGCGGCATAAAACGAACTTCGCCCAACTACCTTTCCGGCAAGCCGCGGCATCTCAAATCTCCCGCCGCCGCAGCGACCGCAAGAGCAGGATCACCGCGACCAAGAGGAAGGGGAACAGGAACAGACAAATGGCGGCTCCGTGAGCGACATCGCCCGAGAGGATGCCCACCTGAAACGCTAGCGAGCCGAGCACCTGCGTGCTGTTGATCGGTCCGCCCTTCGTCAGCAAATAGACGACGCTGAGATCCGTGAAGGTGAACACAGTGCCAAAGATCAGAGCGATCATGATGATCGGGGCGATGATTGGCAGGATGATCTGATAGTTGCGCCGCCAGAAGCCCGCACCGTCGATCGTAGCGGCATCAAGCACATCCTGCGGCACCGACGTGAATCCGGCAAGAAAGATCACGACACCGAAGGGAAACAACCGCCAGGCATGCACTGTCGCCACGGCAATCATCGCCAAATCCTCTTGCCCCAGCCATTGTGGCCGGTGTGCCGGATCGATCAATCCTACCGCGACCAGCGTCCAGTTGATGACGCTGTAGAGCGAATCGAACATCCACACCCAGGCCAGCGTCGCCAGTGAAACCGGTACTGCCCAAGGCAGAACGATAAGCGCGCGGGCAAGACGGCGCCCCGGGAACTCCTGCATGAGGAGCATGGCGCCGATCTTGCCCAGCAGCAGACCGATGATTTGGGCACTAATCGTGAAGATGAGGGTGTTGGCCAGGGTCCGCCGGAAGATCTCGCTGTCGATGACCTCGCGGAAGTTCTTCAACCCGACAAACGTGTAGCTCGGATTGAAGATGCTGTAGGCGCTGACGCTGTAATACAGGGCCAGCAGGAATGGCAACCCGACGAGCACGACGACATAAAGGATCGCGGGGATGATGAACAGCGGCCCGAGCACATCGAGCCGATCGAACGCAGTAAACCGCGATCGTGTCGTTCGACGGGGCGCACCTGCTTCGGCGATCGCGCTCATCGAGATTGATCCCTGGGGCTGACGATACGCCGACCATCCCGATCGAAATAGCGTAGCTCCGCGTTCCGAACCGCAAATTTGTGCCATTCACCGGCGCGGATGCCAGACAGTGGAACGTGGGCCGGCAGCTTCGCCGTGACTTCGCGCTTCGCCTGGAAGCCATCCAACGCACCGTACAAGATGCGCTCCGATCCGAGATATTCCATGCGATCAATGCGGAAGGGCAGTTCGGAGAGCGCGGCTCCGTCGAGCATCTCCCGCGGCAGAAAATGCTCCGGCCGAAAACCCAAGAGTCCACAGCTATGCTCGACCAGGTTCATGGGCGGGGTCCCGAGGAAACTCGCGACAAAATCGTCAGCGGGGTGGTCGTAAATCTCGCTTGGAGTTCCGACTTGTCGGAGCTTGCCATGGTCGATAACCGCGATGCGATCGCCCATGCCCATGGCCTCGACCTGGTCATGCGTGACGTAAATAGTGGTCGTTCCCACCTTCTGCTGGAACTGCTTCAGCTCACTACGCGCGCTTGCCCGCAGCTTCGCGTCCAGATTGGACAGCGGTTCATCCAGCAAGAACACGGTTGGATTGCGTACTAGCGCACGGGCCAGCGCCACACGTTGGCGTTCGCCTCCCGAAAGCTGGCGGGGACGCCGGTGAAGCAGGTGGTCGATCCCGAGCAGGCCGGCGGCCCAATCGACCTTGCGCTTGATGTCAGGCCGCGGCGTACCCTGCGTCCTCAGCGGAAATGCAATGTTGTTGGCGACAGTCAGGTGGGGATAGAGGCCATAGCTCTGAAACACCATGGCGACGCCACGCGCGCGCGGCGTGATGTCATTGACGATTTCGTCATTGATCAGGATGTCGCCGGACGTTTGCCGCTCGAGACCGGCGATGATCCTAAGGAAAGTAGTCTTGCCGCAGCCCGATGGACCGAGCAGCACCAGAAACTCGCCGTCGCGGACCGATAAGCTGACACCATCGAGGGCAGCGACGTCACCGAAAACCTTTCTGAGGTCTTTGACAACAACCGCGGCCATCTGCACTTCCTCCATCCTTGAACAAGGAACGCCTAAAGCTGTCCTCCACGGCCCGCAGGCTGCAGTTGCCTTGCCCGATCGGTATCGATGTGCCGCGAGGCGAGCAGTTATCCACTCGCTCGCGGGGCGCCGCGGTTATGCCGCCGACCACTTCCGGTAGATCAGTTCGGTCTCCTTCTGTGCCCAGGCGACCGCTTCCTCTGGTGTCGCTTTGTCGGTCGCGGCCTTGGCCATCATGTCGACGATGACGAAATTGTCCGCGACCTCGTCCGAGGCTGGCCCGGCCGGTCCCGGATAGCCATAAGTGGCGTGCCACTCATCGGCGGTCTCCAGCACCTGCAGCTTGTCGGCCGGGTGCGAGGTTGGATCGTTCGACAAGATCGGCATGGGCTTGGGCACGAGGTTCTCGAACAGCGGATGATTGTAGCCCGTGCTCGCCTCGAAGACAGCGACCCAATTGTCAGTCCAGTAGCGCAGGAACTCGATTGCCGTGTCCTTGCTGCGCGCGAAACGCCAGACTCCATAGGAGTTGGGCGATCCACATGCCAACCTACGCACAGGGCCGGCCGGCGTTTTCCAGACGTGGATCTTGTCGGCCAATTCGGGGTTGGCCTTCTGTATCGACCGGTATGCGGAGATCGGGTTGTGGATCCATGATCCTCGACCGGATGCCAGTAACCGGTTGTTGCTGGCATCGTCCCAGGACAAGACTTCCGGTTCCATGGCGTCTTTATAAATGGCGCGAACGAGCTTCACGACCTCGAGCGTCTCTTTGGAGTTGAGGGTGACGCGCTTGCCCGTCTGGTCGCATTCAGAGGCGCCATAGCTCCACAGCATGCTGCGGTACGAGAGGTTCGGGTCGACGGAGTGCCCAAGCGAGATCCCAATCGGGGTGCCCTTCGCTTTCAGCTTGGCGCCACCGACGCGGATGTCTTCCCAGCTATCTGGTTTGATCCCGACCTCGTCCCAAAGGTCCTTCCGGTAAAGGCCGGGGAACGAGATGTAGTAGGCCGGAAGGGCGCTCCAGACCTTCGTATCGTCGTTGTACCCGATCTGGCGACCGACCTGATGGACCTTGCCGTGCTTCTTCTCCACCTCGCTGACGAGACTGCTGAGATCGACGACATGTTTTTCGTACAAATGCGGGCCGCCCGATCCACTGAAGGCAAAAATGTCATGTCCGGCACCCGCGGAGACCTCGGCCGCAGCACGCGCTGGTAGCTCCAGATGCGGTATGTGATCAACGGTCACCGTGATGCCGTTCTTCTTTCCCCACTCCGCTGCAAACCCATCAAACCACTTATCGTACTGCGGCACGAAATGGCTCCACTGGAGGATCTTTAGCGTCTTAGCCTGTGCAAGCGCGGTAGACACGAACGGCAACGAAACCGCCGGCGCCAGAGCCACAGTTCCAGCCGTTGCTCCCACCCGCTTCAAAAACCCGCGTCGCGTGACGGATGATCTGGAAATTTCTCGTTCTGACCGCATGTTCGTCTCCTCCTGACAGTCGTTGTTCTGACCAACCACATTGCAACGTGGCGAGGCTTTGCAGGCTGGCGTTGCAAACGCCTTCGCCTGGTTCCTCGACTGTGGTGGGCGCCGATGTAAGTGCCTCGCCCCCTAGGTCGGCTGGCGCTCTCCAGGACTGACCTCCTGGTTGGTCTCGCGACCAGCTGGTCCAAGAATGGCTATTCGGGCTGCGATCGAATACGTCGATACTAGGAGCCCACCAGTCGTGGCAGCTGGCTCTGACGACAGCCCAATCCTGCCTAAGTCAGTCGGCGAGCTCCACCACTCTTGAGCGCGAGCCAAGCCCGCGGCCAGGGATAGAAGTAGTGGCAGCTACAGCACCTGCGTAACCCATCGTTTCCCCTAACAGCGGCAAGACGAGGTCACCGGGCAACTCGTATTATCGTACTCCTGCTTCAGCACGGCCACAAATACTCCTTAAGAATGGCCGACGTGGAGGGGACACTCAGGTGCTGCACCGCATCCAAGGTGCGCGACGCGTGCCCCTGGAGCGACCGAGGCAGGAACGCCGGAGTCTGTGATCTCCTCTCTCCGATCTGCGGTTGGTTCAAGGGCTTCGGCATGCCCAACTTGAGGAAGGCCACAATCTTGCTCGACGCTGTGGCGCCACAAGGACACTTGTGGTCGCGAGGCCCCGGTAAGATATCTGGTCCGATCAGCACTTGAGGCACGATGTGAGCCATTTCTCACGCGTCCGGCAGTCGAAAAGTGCTAGTCTTAGAAGAAGACTGCGCAAGGCCCGGTTCTTACGGGACACATGCGACGGCGGAAATTCATCAGGGTGCCGGAAGGAGCCGTGACCGTTTGGCCGCTCGCTGCATGCAGTCGGAGAAACAACGATGCAATTGCGGGCCTTTGGGCGTACGGGGATGCAGCTCTCGGTGCTGGGCTTCGGCTGCGGCGCAGTGGGGGGACTTATGGTACGCGGCGATGCTGCCGAACAGGAGCGTACCATCGCGTGGGCGATCGCTGCTGGCGTGAACTACTTCGACACCGCGGTGCTGTACGGCAATGGCCAATCAGAAAGGAACCTTGGCCGAGTCTTGCAAAAGCTGAAACCTGCTAACGTGGCCGTCGGCACCAAAGTCCGGTTGCTGCCCAGCGAGTTCAGTCGCATCGCCGACGCCGTAGCGATGTCGCTCGAAGGCAGTCTGGCGCGACTACGTCTTGACCGGGTCGACATCTTTCACCTGCACAATCCGATTACCGAGACAGGAGGCGGATTGGCGCTGAGTGTCCAACAGGTGCTCGGCGAAGTAGTACCAGCGTTCGAGCGCCTGCGTCAGCACGGGAAAACTCGTTTCCTCGGGATTACGGCAGTAGGCGACACCGCGACACTGCATCAGGTGATCGACTCACGCGCCTTCGACAGCGCTCAGGTCGTCTACAACGTGCTCAATCCATCTGCCGCCGAGGAATTGCCGACGAACTATCCGGCACAAGATTACGGACGATTATTCGATCACGCCAAGGCGGCCGGCGTTGGAGTAGTGGGCATCCGCGTGCTTGCCGGTGGCGCATTGTCGGGCTCAGCCGAGCGTCACCCGATCGCAGGTCCAGCGCCCGAGCCGATTGGATCGGCTATGAGCTACGATGCCGACGTCGATCGCGCACGCCGTCTAATCCCGCTGGTAAAGGAAGGGATCGTCACCAGCCTGACCGAAGCCGCCACGCGTTTTGCGCTTTCTCACCCGGCGATGTGCACTATCTTGGTCGGCATAGCGACGCGGCAACAGTTCGAGGACGCACTCGCCGCGGTCCAGAAAGGCCCGTTACCACGAGCTGCGCTCGACCGGCTATCAGCACTGCGGCAGGCATTCTCCGGCGAACCACGATGATCGCCCAGGTTGCGCATACACGATTGCAGCTAGAAATTGGCTGCCTGCCGCCTTCAAATCAAAAAACGATGACTTCCGAGTTTGTGAAGGGTTTCGGATGCCGGCCGCTTGATGGACGGCGCCGCGCATTCGGCGGCCGGCGTCCGAAAGCCCCCAAGGGAGGAAACCACGCTTGAGGGAACGTAAGGCCGTGCGGCAGGCGCTATGGGGATTTGGGTGCCGCGGGCGAGTTGGCTGATTTGGATCGCGCCGATGCAACGAGGTGTGCGACGTTGAAGCGGCTGACGCATGAGCGGCGGGTGGCGTCGAACTGCATAAGTTGCCCGATGATTTGCGACGGTTGGCAGAGAGCTGAGCGTGCTCTGCCGTGGCCGGGCGAGAGCCAGCGAGCACGACGCGCAGATTTGCAAGCTTGTGAGGCGGTCACGAGGTGTCGATCCTGATAACGACAGGCGGAGCTGTCGGCCGATGCCGTGGCGCCGCACCGCGCGCGAACACCTCGATGATGATCATGCGGCCGCCGCAGCATGGACAACTCGGCTTGCTGCGATCGGCGGCACTGGCAGGCTGGCCGTCAGGTTTGGCGAGCAGCTCACGCGCACGGGCGATGTTGTCGGCGCAAGCGCCTTTGGCGAACAGGCCGTAGTGGCGGATGCGGTGCAAGCCTCTTGGCAGCACGTGGATGAGGAAGCGGCGGATGAACTCGTCGGTGGCGAGCGTCATCTGCTTGTAGCGGTCGCGGCCCGCGATCCGGTAGTCCTTCCACTTGAAAGTGACGCCGCCCTCGTCACAGGCGATCAGGCGGCTGTTGGCGATGGCGACGCGGTGGGTCGGATAAAGTCATGCTTGGTATATAGGCTATTGACGCGCCAGCAATTAGCGGCATTGGTCCTTCAGCTCCGTTCGTGAATTTAGCACAAGCACGCGAACTTCCGAATGTGCCTACGAAGCGTTCGTTAGGCTCCTGTTGGCTTCCGGGGACGGAATAACTCTTCGACGGACTGTCTCGGGTCCTTGATCCGGGAACGGTCCTTGCGCACGTTCTTCTGTGCTTCGAGCTTCTGCAGGAAACGGAAACGCGGCGATCGGGTCGCGTGCCCCGATCGGCCGTGCTTGCTCATGCCGAAACCCTTTTGGCCGCCATGCGTCATTTGATCACCAACGAAAGCTTACGGCTCTTTCCTTGCACCCGGGAGCCGCCACCGGGCCAACGTCATTCGGTTCAGAAAGCACGATCAGGGCGAAAGATAATCCTGATCGTCAATAGGCGCGAGGTTGCGACGGTCGGTTTGTGAGGTCAGAATCCTGCAGTGCGGCGCTGGCATTCCAAAAATCGCGGGCACCATGATCGAAATGCGCGATGTCGAGAAGTGGTATAGCGCGCATCATGTGGTGAAGAGAGAGCACGTGCTCAATCACGTCGATATGCCTTGACCGAGAGGAAGGCGCCGAGCCCCAGAAGCACGATGGCTCCTGGAATGATCGCGCCGGTGGTCTGACCAATTCCGCCGGCAATTGCGGCCAGGCCGGTTGGGAACAGCAAGGCCACTGAGGATGGCAAGCCAGCCAAGGATGGTCACAAGCGGGCCATTCCTTCGTCCAGCGATTGTGAGCGCGCACAATGGCGAGTCCTACGACGAACAAGAGGATGCCGGACACGAAGATGAGCGCGGGGTCGCGGGAAACCTGTTCAGCCAACTCAGGGAACGAGCCAATGTTCAGCAGCATTCCGGCCGCGATTGCGACAAGCGTGGGACCGATCAGGCCGGCGATCGTTTTCGAGGTGGTCATCTAGTTGGCCTCCCGTCCGAGCACTACCAGTCTCCTTCTACTCTCGCGACGCGAAAGCTTTTTCCCGCCAGGAAGCTCGTGAATTCAACCTCCTTGCCACTGTGAATGATCTCAAATCTAACGCCGCGGTAGAAGTGGACGGCGCGCGATATGCGGGGGTCACGAGGATAACCGCGCTGATGCTCTCGATCATTGCGACCATCTTCGCTGCGATACGCCACCGGCTCATTAAAAGCCGGATCCAGTCTCCTCGAGTTGGGAGAACCGGACGGTCAGAATCTCCTTCATCGTCATTCTGCCGTTGGCGAGTTTCTCCGCCAGAATGAGCTGCTGCGTATTGGGCAGGCCGGCCGGTATGACCATTTTCCCACCCGCTTTCAATTGGTGGATCAGCGGAGGAGGAATGAGATCGGGAGCGGCCGTCACGATCACCTTGTCAAAAGGCGCGTGCTCGGGCCAACCGTGATAGCCATTCGCAATCTTGAGTTCGACATTGCTGCAGCCCTGCTGCCGGAGCCGTTGTTTCGCCTTCTGGCCAAGCTCTTCGATGATTTCAACGGAGTATATCTTGCGGGCCAACTGCGCAAGGACAGCGGCCTGATAGCCAAGACCGGTGCCGATTTCGAGAACACTGTCGTCGGCCTTGACGTCGAGCAGATCGGTCATTAAGGCGACGATAAATGGCTGCGAGATCGTCTTTTCGAAGCCAATTGGAAGCGGAATATTGGCATACGCGTAGGGCTGAAATTCGATTGGCACAAACTCATGCCGCGGCACCTTGCCCAGGGCCGTCATGACGCGTTCGTCAAAGGCGCTCTTGCCGATTGTGTCTCGCAGCGCAAAGGCGCTGGCGGCGATGACCGCGAGCATGTCTTTGCGCAAAGCCTCAACGTCTTCCGCTCGCATTGGCAACTTTCAAGGGCATAAGGCGGTTCACCCGCCGCACGCCTAGCCCTGCTTTTGCAATAACTGGTCGCCCGTCACGATCACTCCCGCGGCATCGCGAATGAGGTTCCTCAAGCGGAACTCCCACTTCCATGACGCCTTAGTCGTTGCAGGCCCATTGAGGACAACGAGGCGCCTTCGTACGGCTAGAAAGATTGTACAATCTCGCCCAGCGAAGAGATGCTCGCGGGGCTTCCATGGTGCTCTGAGAGTGTCGTCGACTGCTTGTCGCGTTGCTTCAGTTAGCTCGATCTTGACAGGCCGGCCCGACTTCTTCCGCCGAAAGTAACGCGATCCTCCGCATGGCCGCTCGGCGCAATGTCACTGATATAGTGCGAGAACGTCAGAGCCACGGCTTGCTATCGCCAACTTGAACCGGCCAAGGTCACGGAGCCGCCCGTCGGACCTAGTCCGGACGACCAGACACGTTGGGCCATAGCGCAGGCTTGGCACCCGAGGCTTGCATCAGATAGCTCGCGGGCCTCTTTCCGAACCTTGGACGCGGGCGCTGCTGTTAGCCGGCAATTCGCTACTGCCGTCTACCCGACGATCTGGAAGGCGTCAGCCGCACGCAACACGGTGCCGTCCTCCCAGTGACGTCCGATCAGCATCATGCCGACAGGGAGCCCTGCCGACATGCCTGCCGGAACCGTAGCGGCCGGATGGCCAGTGACGTCGAACGGGCAAGTGTTGGAAATCATTTCGAGTGCCCGCGCAACGTAGTCCTCGCGGCTCGCGTCCGGGGCGGGGAGTAGCGTCGCTTTCAAAGGTAACGTCGGCATGAGCAGGAGATCGACGCCGCCAAGCGCCTCATCATAGGCGGCGCGGAGCACGCGCGCGAGGTTTTGGGCCTTGGCGTAGTAGCGGCCCTGGTAGTTGTCCTGCATGTACTGGCCGAGCAGGATGACAAGCTTGACGGTGTCCGAAAGGTCGTTGGCGCGCACCCGCCGGCTCCGGCCGTAGAAGTCCAGAAGGGAAGTTGTATAGTGCCCCTTCCAGTTGGTTCCCATGCTGTTGCCGGCGACCATCAGCTCCGTAGCGCCCTCGACGGCGATCGCGTTCCAGATATGGATGCCGTCGCGGTGAAGGGGGATCGATATCTCGCTCACAGTTGCCCCCGCTCCCGTCAGGCGCTGCGCCGTCTCGCGTACCATGGCATCGACATCAGGCTCGGAATTAGGCCAGCCAAACCCCTCCTTGACGATCCCGATCTTCAGGCCGCGGGCGTGTCCGGTGAGCTGCTTGGCATACGCTTCCGTACGCAGTCCACCCGATTGGCGCGGATCAAGGCCATCGGCCCCGGCGAGCACCTCGAGAAGCTGGGCGGTATCGCGGGCGGTACGGGCGATGGGCCCGGTATGATCGAGTGTCAATTCAATCGGGAAGACACCTGTGTATGGCACGAGCCCATAGGTTGGCTTGTGGCCAACCGCACCGCAGAAAGAGCTTGGAATTCGGATCGACCCTCCCTGGTCGCCCCCGATGGCCATGTCGCACTCGCCCGCGACGACGAGCGCGGCGCTGCCGCTGGAGGAGCCCCCGGCAGAACGCTTCGGATCGTGCGGATTGAGCACAGGCCCAGTGTCGGAGGTATGGCTGCCGCCCGAGAAGCAAAGATGCTCACACACGGACTTGCCGACGATCTCCCCACCGGCATCTAGGATGCGGGTCACAATGGTCGCGTCCACGTCGGGCACGTAGCCCTCTAGCACATTGGAACCGTTCATCATTGGGATGCCGGCGACGCACACGTTGTCTTTGATGGCGATTTTCTTGCCCGCGAGAGGCCCCGAGGTAGCGCCTTTGATCGAGCACCTCCAGTACCAAGCGTTCAGCCGATTGTCCGAGGCGCGTGGACGGAAGCCCGCCTCCCGCTGGTATTTTACCGCCAATGTCGGCTCCGCAAACTGGTCCAGGCGACGGTACGACGCGAGCACACCGTCCATGAGGTTGCGGAACGACGTCAGATCATCGCGGCTGAGATCCAAGTTGTAAGATTTGGCAATGCGCGCCAATTCAGGCAGCGGTGGCTTGCGCAAAATCCGCGGCGCCGTGGCCGTCGGGGGCGGCGCTTGCACGCCCGCCTCGGTGGCCGCACGAACGGGCTTTGTCGCGGCGACGACGGTTGCCGCTATCCCGGCTGTGCCGGCATGAAGGAAGCGACGACGCGAATAGTTTGGCGATGATCGCATAGCATATCCTCCCTCGATCGATAGGTTGACTTCTCGATCCACCGCTCGCCCTAGTACCTGTGGACGGTCTAGTCGGTGGCCGCGGACGCTGCGGCCGGCGCGTCAAGCTGCAACATCACAATGAGACCTTGCATCTGGACAGGGCGCAGGCGCTCGAGGTCAGGACGTGAGGCGTCGCCGAGCGGATAGGTTGCGGTAGTCAAGGCCGCTACAGAATGCCTCCGGCATCCTCGCACGGACCGCGGAACGACACGCCATCCAGCAAGCGGATTATCGTGCAGCCACCTGCGATCTTCAAGAGCTTGCGTTTGTCACGGTCTGCGCTCGTTAGCACGTCGCGGAGCACTTTGACCGTGCGACACGCGCATAGCCAAACCACGCGTGCGATGTCTTTTCCTGGCCCATACGTGGCGTACCCTGCCCTAGTGTCGGCAGTTGCGGATAGGCCGGACGTGATTGACATACGGCCCAATAGACGCAGTTGACCCGAACGCAACGAACCCGACCTATGTCCCTGCGTCGGCTCTCAGAGGCTGACCGGAAACGGTCAGGGCGCCGCTAAATCGACGCAGCCAAGTTCATCGCCTACGGTTTGTCTGGTATCGAGGGCTAAGCTGATAGCCGAGCCCGCAACTTCGGCCGAAGGGCGACGCTTAGCGATCCCGAATATGCGCATTAATCCGGCCAACAGCAGCTCAAGACTGGCGGCCATTCCAAGAGGCGCCGGAAGAGCGTATGCTGGTTTGATATCCCTTAAACTGGGAGGCCGTCATGCTGTCCGTGACGAGAGCACTCCTTCTGCTCGGCGCAATGGCACTGCCCGCTCCCGGAGCAGCACAAACGACGCCCGCCCCATCGGCAATTACCCGGACCATTGTCGCTGCAACCACACTGCCGATTGTGGTGGACGCGCCGCTCCATTTCAAAGCCGTCAGTGTCATCCTGCAGCCAGGCGAGAAGAGCAGCGTGTCAGAGGTCGACGGCATCCTTTACCAGATGTCGGGATCGACCGAGGTGTCGCTTGATGGCGAGACTAAAATGCTCGACACCGGAGAGGGGCGATTTATCGCCAACGGAAAGACAGCGGCACTCACAGCGGGCACCGGGGCGCCGTCGACTTTCCTCCACTTCTTTCTTGTCTCCGCGGCGGACTTGGGTCGACCTGCCGAGACGCCACCTGCCGCAGTAAAAGAACTGTATCGCACGGTGCAGCCCATTCCCGACCTGAAGCCGGGCAGCTATGATCTCAATCTCACCCGCGTCACATTTCCGGCAGAGATGCCTTCCAACCCGCCACACCATCGGTCGGGCGCGGCTCTTTATTTCATCATTTCGGGCACCGGAGCGAACACGATCGACGGTAAGACTGAAACCAGGGGACCGGGTTCCTTGATCTATGAACCGCACACCCTCGTCCACCAATGGGGAAACCCGAGCAGCGAACCCTTGATATTCCTGGCTTTCAACATCAATCCGGAAGGTGTGGCAGCCGTGCTTCCGGACACGCCGGTAAAGAAGCAGTAGCCGACCGCACATCGCAACGGGAGAACCGTTCGATTCGACAATTTCGGAGACTCATTCGACTCTGCTCACAGAGTCGATCAGGGAGATGAAGACGATAACTTCGTCATGGCGAGCACGATCGATGTCGCGAGGGGGCTCACTTGCGAGGGTCACCATGTCAGAGCTCGAGCATGCACACCAACACGGTCACGATCACCTTCACGCCTGCGCCAACCTCTTCGGCTGCGGCGACGAGAAGGGAACGGGTATCATCCGCAGGGGCTGGACAAGGACCTGAACGCGGCGATGACGCTTGCGGCGCGCAATGCGATCAAGTTTCTGGCGACGCGGGCTAAGATCAGCGAGCTCGACGCCTACGCCCTTTGCAGCATCGCCGCGAGCTTCCGCGTGACGCAGGTGGTGGACATCGTGCGCGGCGTTCACGCCCTAATCCCGAAGGCCATCTTCGCTCCCGATCTCAGGCGCGAAATGACAGTGGTATGAGCGGCTCGCCTGCCCTCTCGCCTTTGCGCGAGAGGATGCCTATCTTGCGGAGTACCTGCAGCATCCCCAAAGCGACACTGGGAGGTATACTCATGGACGCGCCTGGCAAGGAATTTGCGCTGGCGGGCAGCCTTGAGGAGCTCAAGCTCAAGGGGCGGCTCATTATACAGGGTGGCCATCGTCCGATCCTCGTCATCTACGACCGCGGACGCGTCTTCGCCCTCGACAATCGGTGCCCGCACATGGGCTTCCCGCTCGAGCGCGGCAGCATCGAGGACGGCATCTTGACCTGTCACTGGCATCACGCTCGCTTCGATCTCGAAAGCGGCTGCACCTTCGACCTATGGGCGGACGACGTGCCGATCTGCCCGGTGGAGGTGCGCAATGGTGACGTCTGGGTGAAGACCACGTTCACTCGGGCCGATCCCGCCGGGCACTGGCGTCAGCGGCTTGCGGACGGCCTCGCCCACGACCTCGGCCTCGTCGTTGCCAAGGCCATCCATGGTCAGCTCGCGGCCGGCGTACCGCAGGCCGAAATCGTCCGGCAGGTGGCGCTATTCGGGGCGCAAAATCGCGACGGCTGGGGCGTCGGTCTTACGATCCTTACGGCACTCGCCAATCTCCTGCCTGTGCTGCCGGAGGAGGACGCCTATCTCGCTCTGTTCCACGGCGCGCGCCGCGTGGCGGCGGACTGCGACGGCGAGGCACCGCGGCGGGAACGCGCGCCGCTTGGGAGCCGGCCGGATCCGGCCGCGCTCAAACGCTGGCTGCGGCGCTGGACAAACGTGCGCCATCGCGAGGCGGCCGAGCGTACCCTGCTCACGGCGATTGCCGCCGGCTTCTCCCCGGCTGAGCTCGCTGATACCCTGTTCGCCACCGCGACCGAGCGGGCGTACGCGGACTCCGGGCACTCGCTCGACTTCATCAACAAGGCGTTCGAGTGCCTCGACCTGGTCGGCTGGCAACACGCGGCGGCCCTGCTGCCGACTATCGTGGGTCAGACGGTGGCGGCCCGTGGCGCCGAAGAATCGACGGCCTGGCGCCAGCCCATTGACCTTGTCGCGTTGTGTGAGGAATCAACCGGCGAACTCGCGGACCCGTTCGCTGCCGGACGCGGCTCGCGTGACTGGTCAGGCCACGCCGCACTTGCGCAAGAGCTGCTCGGTGACGATCCGGTCAGGATCATTGACGCGCTCAAGGAGGCGATCCGCGCCGGCGCCGCGCCCGCCGACCTTGGCCAATCCCTCGCCTACGCGGCAGCGCTCAGGGTGGCGCGCTTCGGCACTGCCAACGAGCATGCCGACTGGGAGACGGCGCATCACGTCTTCACCTACGCCAATGCAGTCCACCAGATGCTGACGCGCATCGGAACTGCCAACATCAACACTCACGTCACGGCCGTCCGTGCCATCTTGCACGGCGCGATGGCGCTCTACCTTGCCCGCTATCTCAATGTGCCGCCGGCGCGCATCCCAGGCGACGGCGGCGAGCAGCTCGATGATCTGCCCACGGATCGAGAGACGATCGGTACGGCCTTGCTCGACGCCTTCGACCGGCAGCGACAGATCGACCTCGCCGCAAGCCTGGTGGCACGGCATCTCACGCTCGGCCATTCGCCGCAGGCGCTGATCGCCACACTCGCGCATGCGGTGCTGCGCGAAGATGCAGGCTTCCATGCGTATCAGATGCTGGAAGCGGGAGTCCGGCAGTTCGGCGTGTGGGGCAACACAGCGGAGGGCCGGCACATCCTCATCGCGGTTGGCCGCTATCTGGCGGCCCATTTCCCGACAGAACGCACGGCGCTGCAGACAGCCGACGTCGCCCGCCGCTTGATGCGGGGTGCCGAGCTGCATCAAGAGGCTGGATCGTCCTGGTGTCACTCGCTCAGAGCGCGCTAAGGGTGCCAGCGACCAAGGAGCGCTTCCGATCACCACTTTCGCGTTGCCTCCGCTCTGGAATGAACATGACGCCCGGATCATGTCCCGGACAGAACCGCGACAGCACGGCTCAGTTGGGGGTCGTCTGCCCCGGCGGAGGCCCCGCCTGCCTGGACCTCGATCGTCGGCGTCACGCCCACGCCCTCCAGGCGCTCGCCATCGACCCGGACATCTTCGACTGCGAGCAGCAGCAACCCGCTTCCGATGAGGAATGCGGTGGCGGCCAGGACCGCGCCCTCTGTCCGGGTACCGATGAGCTCGCCCAACCGGTACTTTTTGAAGCCATAGGCCAGGACCTCCTTGCCGCTGCGCGTACCGCCATTGATGAGCATCGCAACGGGCTTGCGCCACTTCACGTTGACGAATTCGCTAGTGCCGCTTCGGTCGGTGACCTGCATTGTGGGCGCCCGGGCGTTGAACAGGTCGAGATATTCGGGTTGCGCGCCGCCCCAGCCATCCCGCAAATCCCAGATCAGCGCGTCCGCGTCTTTCAACGCCCCTTGTGACAGCAGAGATTCAAGAGCGCGTTGATAGATGGAGCCGGCATAGCACCAAACATGGACATAGCCGATGCGTCGTCCGTTGGACTCAATGATGCGTGCACTCGACTCCAACCCACGAAGGAACATTTTGGTGGGCTCGAGATCGACTGGCATGACCGGGACTTGCAGCACCGAGGCGCTCCGATGCACTTCCAAGACAACCGATTTGCCCACCTTCCCACGGAATGACCCGACCGGCTCAAAGACGGTCCCGTCAGCCGCAATGATTTCGTCACCGGCACGGAGGCCCGCCTGCTGAGCCGGCGTTCTATCGATGACGGCGGTGATCGTGATGCGACCCCTCGCCTCGAAACCTGAAATGATACCGATGCCAGGGTACGAAATGCGGCCGTCTGGAAACGCACGCTGCAGTCCCCGGCGCCGTAATGCGCCGACAAAGATGTCTGCTAGCTGATAATATTCCGGCTCATCCGGCGTATAGAAGCGCGTGTGCGAAGCGTGCAGCTCAGATAGCATGGTATTGACGATGCGCGCCAGGGCGGCCTGGGAGGTTGCCCGCTGCACGTCTGGGAGATATCTTTCCCGAACCGCCGGCCAGTTCAGTCCATTGTGGCGCGGATCGTAAAAGCGATCACGCACGGTCTGCCAAACGCTCTCGAAGGTCGAGACGCCATCAGCGGGAACGTAGGCGCTGCTGGCTTCTCGCTCTAGAGGCTCCGCGGCGCTCGGAGCCTTCGCAGCCACGGCAGAAGCCGTAGCTATGGCTGCAAGTCCCAAGACTTGGCGACGCGAAGGCGATGTATCGATAACCTCTTTCATCGTCTGATCTCGCGGTGGAGCGCCTGCCGGGCGCATTCGCCGGCTATGCGATGCCGGCGCGTTACCGAATACTCGCGCTCCGCTGGCGAAAGGAGGCGGTCATTGGGGTCAGGACACGCCGGAACACGATAGCGATCCTGCCACCACGAGGCTACTTCCCGCGGGACTTTTCGCCTGTCGAGCCCCAAAGAGCCGCAACCGGCACTGCCCGAAGTGCCAGGGCGCCGCCGCAAGAGACTGGCTGGCCGACCGCGAAGCCGAGCTGTTGCCGGTGCCGTGCTATCACCTGGTGTTCACGCTGCCTGCGGCCATCGTCGATATCGCCCACCAGAACAAGGCGGTGGTCTACGATCTCCTGTTCAAGGCCTCGGCCGAGACCATGCTGACGATCGCCGCCGATCTGAAGCATCTGGGGGCCAGGATCGGCATCACCTCCGTGCTGCACACCTGGGGCTCGGCGCTGACCCACCGTGCACATGAACGTGCCGGGCGGCGGCATCTCGCCCGACGGCCGGCGCTGGGTGTCGTGCCGGCCGGGCTTCTTCCTGCCGGTGCGCGTGCTCTCCCGCCTGTTCCGGCGATTGTTCCTGGCGAAGCTCGTCGCCGCGCACCAGGCCGGCCGCCTGAGCTTCTTCGCCCACCACGCCCATCTCGCCGAGGCGCAATCCTCCGCGGCTTATCTCGTACCGCTGCGCACAGCCGAGTGGGTCGTCTATGCCAAGCGGCCATCCGGCGGACCCGAGCCGGTGCTGGCCTATCTGTCGCGTTACACCCACCGCGTCGCCATCGCCAACGGCCGCCTGATCGCCTGCGACAAGCGCGCCGTCACCTTCAAGTGGAAGGATTACCGGATCGCGGGCCGCGATCGCTACAAGCGGATGACGCTCGCCACCGACGAGTTCATCCGCCGCTTCCTCATTCACGTGCTGCCAAGAGGCTTGCACCGCATCCGCCACTACGGCCTGTTCGCCAAAGGCGCTTGCGCCGACACATCGCCCGTGCGCGTGAGCTGCTCGCCAAACCTGACGGCCAGCCTACCAGTGCCACCGATCGCAGCAAGCCGAGCTGTCCATGCTGCGGCGGTCGCATGATCATCATCGAAGTGTTCGCGCGCGGTGCAGCGCCACGGCACCGGCCAACAGGTCCGGCGACCGTGATCAGGATCGACACCTCATGACTGCGTCACACGCCTGCGAGCCTGCCCGTCACGCTCGCTGGCTCTCGACCGGCCACAGCAGAGCACGGCCAGATCTCCACCCAACGTCGCAAATCGTTCGACAACTTGTGGAATTCGACATCACCCGCGGCTCATTCATCAGCCGCTTTGCGGTCGCAAACCTCCTTGCAGCGGCTCGATCCAAATCGGTCAGCTCGCCCGCGGCACCCAAATCCCCATAGCGCCTGCAGCACGGCCTTACGTTCCCTCAAGCGCGGTTTCCTCCCTTGGAGGCTTTCGGACGCCGGCCGCCGAATACGCCGCGCCGTCCATCAAGCGGCCGGCATCCGAAACCCTTCACAAGAGCGGCCCGCCCTGCCCGGTCGCGTTCGACCCCAAACTGGTCCAAAGCTGAGCACTACCACGCACTTTCTAATCTTGCCTTGGCTCTGACCAGGTCTGGAGTTTCAAAACCTTCGCGAAACGATCCGTAGATCTTGTCGAGTTGTAAGCGACACCTTTCAACGTTGTGTGTCAGTGCGCTCAAACCACACATGCTCAAACAAAGTCGAAGTTCTAGAGATTTAGCCTTCTGTTCGCGCGCAACCTCAAGGCCTTCGCAAAAATAGTACTCCGCCTGATCCACATCCTGGTTCGATCGGAGGTGGGCTTCGGCGAACAAACGATATATCTCAGCCGCGTAAAATCGTTCGGAATTCTCCCCACTAAGCCTCAATTGCGCCTGCTTCAAAACGTCGAACGCTTTCGCGTAGCGTTCGTGCTCTATGCATGCATCCGCCAATAGCCCCAAAGCGTAGGATTCAAATAGCAGCGCGCCAGTGGCTCGTTCTTGTTCCAAGCCCTCCTGAATTTCGGCGATACCTTTCTCAAAATTGCCTTGATAGGCGCTAGCCCATCCACGCAAAATCAGGGCCATGGCCAAATAGTGCGCAAACTGATGTTCTTCGCAGAACGCAACTGCGGCGTTCGCCTCCGCGGCGACAGCGGTGGCATCGCCCCGAAGCTGATGCACGCGAAGGCTTATCGTTCGTGCGATTGCCTCACTGAAGGGATGTTGAGATGCATCTGCGTATCGGCGAGCCTCCGTGCACATTCGCAAAGCTCGATCTGGATGACCGAGCAAACAGAGTGTCATGCCGTCGTATACCCGGACATGAACGCGGGGGTCTTGTGCCGACAGGTCAAGGTATTCTGCAGCCTTACTGTCCTCACAGAGGCCAATACTACGCTCCAGCTCCGCGTGAGCATCGGCAAATTTCCCTTGTGCAAACAAGGTAAACCCTACAGCCTCGTGGGCAAGAACCCTGAAAACCTGGTTATCCGCCCTCTCGGCGCTATCCAGCAAATGTTCTGCAAGGCCTTGAGCTTCACCAAGCGATGCGTGAACGAAGTTCCACGTCCATAAACCAAAGATCGCAGGGAAAACATGTTCGTCAAACCCACTCTCTTTGCAGAGTTGAAGCGCTCGCGTGTACGCATGCTTCACGCTGTCAGTGCTCCAGCCCTTAATTGCCCGAAGAGAGTTGCCGAGTGATATCTGAAGCAGCAACTCCGACTTGTTGCGTAGAATCGGGTCGTCGATCTTACGGATCTGATCCAACCCTTGCTTCAGGTGACGGACCGCTTCATTGTGCGCCGAGCGCGCCGCTGACTGTCTGCCTGCTTCATACCAGTAGTGTAAGGCCCGTTCGTGGTTCTTCGCCTGAGTGTAGTGGTATGCAATAATCTCGGGCTGGGTTCGTACAGCTTCGGGGAATTTCTGCTCGAGCGCCTTCGCTATAAGGGCGTGCAGATGCACGCGGCGGCTCTTTAGAAGTCCAGCATATGCGGCATCCCGCACCAAAGCGTGCTTGAAGGTGTATACCGCATGTGGATTTTCACCCCTGCAGAACATCAGATCCGAACGGACCAACTGCTCAAGAGCCTCGTCCAACCTCTGCTTCGGCAGCCCGGCGACGGCGCTCACAAGCTCGTAGTGAAATTCTCGCCCCGCGACGGCGCCGATTTGGGCCACATCCCGCACCGGTGACAACCGATCAAGTCGAGCCATCAGCGAAGCCTGTAAGGTGGTCGGGATTGCGAATGACGGCAAAGGCCCGTCAAGAACATATTCCCCGTCGTGCTCTCGCAACAGCCCACCTTCCAGCACCATCTTCGTTAACTCCTCGACGAAGAGGGGCACGCCATCGGTGTGCGCGAGAATATGCTCCATTACCTCCTTGGGAAGGGTTTTGCCTCCGGTCACCCGCAGTACCAACGCCGTGCCATCGCGTCGGCCAAGTCGGGTGAGCGGGATGGTGGTGGTGTGAGGATAACTCGGCCAGGGGCGAGTGAATTCGGCTCTCGCCGTAATCAGCACCAGTGCCCCAAGCTGCGGCACATGCTCCACCGTAGCTGCGAGCAGATCAAGCGAGGTGGGATCAATCCAGTGCACATCTTCGAAAATGAGTAAGACCGGCTGCCTCGCCGCCAATCCATCAAGCTGGGCCAATAATGCGGCGAAGGTCTTCTCTTTACGTTTTTGTGGAGTGAGGTCCTGCAGCCGGTAGTGATCATCGGTCGGCAGCACCAACAAGTTTGCCAGAATCGCCAAGTGTTCGGGATGACGCGTGGATTGCGCCAGCAGAGCGTCGAGCTTGGATAGCTTCTCTCGAGGCGAGTCGCCGTGCTTGAATCCGGCGGCACGTTCGAGCTGGTTGATGAATGGGAACAGCGCGCTGTGGGTATGATGCTCAGAGCAGAAATAGCGTAGGGTGACGTGTGATTCACCCTGGAGCCGCTCATTAAGCGCCGACGCAATGTGGGACTTGCCAATACCCGGCTCGCCCGTAAGGGTCACTACCCGTCCTTCTTCCCGGATAGCTTGTTGCCAGCGGCGTAACAGCAGCTCCATCTCCTCGTTACGCCCGAACAGCGGCGGCAGCTTGGTGGTGTGCATCGCCTCAAAGCGGCTCTCGACACCGCTCGCCCGCAGCACCTGATAGGCCCGGACCGGCTCCGCCCAGCCTTTCAGCGCGACGGGACCTAGGTCGCAGTAATCGAACTCACCCCCGGTGAGCCGACGCGTGCTCGCGCAGATCAACACAGACCCTGGCTCGGCCATCGTTTGCAGCCGCGCAGCGAGGTTCGGCGTCTCACCAACAACTGCTTGCTCCGCCGGAACACTCTCAATCAGAAGCTCGGTGACCACCACAGTGCCTGTCGCAATGCCGACGCGAACCTCCAGGGCAGCGGCGACATTCCGGATGTTCGCAACTGCATCGATGATTGCGAGGGCGGCACGCACAGCCTGTTCGGCATCATCCTCATGCGCTTGCGGATAGCCGAAATAGACCAACACCCCGTCGCCCATGTAACGGGCAATCTTTCCGTGATAGCGGCTTATGACCTCGGTGATGCAGTTATGGTACGCGCCAATCAGCGTTCGCATATCCTCAGGGTCCAATCGCGCCGCAAGGGCTGTGGAACCAACCAAGTCACAAAACATCACTGTAAGGTGACGCCGCTCGCCTTCGTCCGGTCGGCCCGGGTAAAGCTCTGTTTTAGCCGGAGGCCTAATTTCGTCATCAAGCTCTGCGATGGCGCGCAGCAGCTTGCGGCGGTGACCTAGCAGGACACCCAGCTCCTTTAGGTCCTGCTCTGTCAGGTCGCGGACGACTGAGAGGTCAATGCCGTTTTCGGCGAAGCGCTGGGCATACTCCGATAAGCCGATTGATTCGAGCCACTCCGTGACGCCTCTCATGGCACCCCGCTCGTTCTCGGTGTCCGAACAATCGTATACTAGATGAACATATCACACACGAAGAAAGAGCGAACGCGCAGCGAATGAGTGGAGCGGCGGGCGACCGCGGCTAGTGAGCCTCTCGCAGCCTGCGCGGAGATCCCATGGGATGAAGTCAGTTTTGGAGCTTGGCCAAGTACGGCCGAAATATTGACCATTACGCAAGCCGCTCCCCGGGGCGCCTGCAAGCTCGCCCGTGGTCGCTTGCGCGAGGCAAGATTGGGAAGCAGGCGTGAGGTGTTGTCAGGGCGGGCAGTCGCGCGTCCCCGCACGAAATTTTGTATCGCGCAATACCGGGCGCTGCGCCTTCCTCTGGTCGGCTGGTGGGCGTGATAATTTCCCGGCATGCAAATCAAGAGCGGAGACTGGCCTATGCCAAAGGCCTACCTAATCGCCGAACACATCATCACGGAGCCCGCTATATTCGAAGAATATCGGGTCAAGGTTGGACCTGTGATCGAAAAATACGGTGAGCGGTATCTGGCAAAGCGCAACGCGCATCAGTTCCTGGAGGGCGGCCATTGGGAGCCGCATCGCGTCGTCGTCATCGAATTTCCTGACAAGCAATCACTAGCCGCTTGGTACAACTCACCCGAGTACCAGCCCCCGATTAAGCTGCGCAAGGAAAGCACGAGCGATCTCGACATGCTGATCACGCTTGAGGGCCTCTAGGCGGCTCGGGAACCACTTCTGAGACGTCCGGTTAGTTCGTAGGGCGATGAAAAGGACCATCGCCATGAGGATTCAGTATCTCCCTGCGATCGCAATAGCTCTTCTTGCCGGCACTGGGCTGGCAACCCATTCTGTCGGTTCGCTGCCCCTTCAGTCCACACCGGCCATGCAAGTGGCCGGCCGACTAGCTGCGTCGGTCGATGCGTTTTTGCTCGGGTCTGGTGGCTAACAGCCGGCGTTGCGGATGGCGCCACTGACATCGGGTGAGAAAACCGTCACCGCAATAGATCAGCCTATCTCGCCCTCGGGCATTGCGGTCCCGGCGACGTCCGATTGGGCCCGTAAATTATCGATGCCTCGGGGGCGCACTCGTGGTTGTGGAATTCTCTCGGTCTGAGCCTGCATATCACTACTGTTTCTGCACAAGGCGGACGTGCCGGTCAGAAGGAGCTATTCACGCCGCGCATCGGCCCTTATGCCGTCGGATGTAATTTCATACTCGTCGCCGCGATGCCTGAGCCAGCCTGTCTTTACCATCGCGATCGCGGTCTCTTCACTGCATAACCGGTGGTTCCCGCCGGGATAGTACAATTTCCCACCATGTGCGACCAAACGGCCGTACACGTGCGCTTGCCGCAGCACTCTCCGCATTCCGGGCGTGGGGGTGACCATGATGCCCATAAACCTTGGGGCTCAGCAGTCCTTCCGACCGGAAATATATCGCAGCGCGCTGCCCGCGGCGAGGAGTATTACTGAATTAATCACTGCATTGCATAACGATGGCGCAACTGACGTTGCCAGACGGGGAGATGGGTGGCTGCCTGACGAAGGCCGGCAGACCACCGTCAAGCCGAAATGGATTGCGGCCTCAAGGAACTTGAAATGCAGTAAGGTGGGGACCGCCCGTCTTTCGTGTGCAAAGCCCGACAGCTGCGAAGCCACACTATTGAGAGCATCTGCAACGTCCGCAAGTGATTCACTGAAATCAGCGTTCGAATCGTCTCTTTGCCCGCTACCTGGCGCGGCGCCGCGAGCCGCCGCCAGCATCAGCGCCTCGACCGCCGCCTGCCAATTCAACGCATTTCTACTTGCGCTTCGACACTCCGGCGTGCGGGTCCGACCGGATGTCCGCTTCGCGCCAAGAGCCATCCTCCCCTCCAAGTCCCGGCTTGCCCCTTCTCAACTCCGAGCGAAGTCCCTGAGACCATATCGCGTCGTATAAGCGCCGATATCTTGATGCTAGATTCCACAAGGCAGGGGGCGCCCTGCTTCCTGCTTCATACCGAACAGGAGGACGACATGCCTGATAGCGTCTACAAGATCATTGAACTAGTCGGTACCAGCAACGATTCTTGGGAGAAGGCCGCCGCTAACGCGGTCGAGCAAGCTGCAAAATCTCTTCGGGATCTTCGCGTTGCAGAGGTCGTCAAACTAGATATGCAACTGGATGCCATGGGAAAAGTGGAGGCCTATCGCGCCAAACTCAACGTATCGTTCAAGTTCGAGGGCTCCTGAGCCTCATACCTCGCCCGCTTGCGTGGCGAGGATGGCTCGGTGGAGAAAGACGCGTCGAGCGGCCCGCCAAACTGTCACCCGATTTGGAAAGAGTCCCGCTTTGCGCCGATTGTGTCGAAGACGTCCACGAAGTCATGATCCAGGGTCGTACGACGCGCTGGGCGCGTGGGCCGTTTGATTGTGCCTAAGCGGGCTGGATCGTGGGCGACGGGATCAGCTTTGTGAGCTTACGTAGGTTCTGCGCTTTGCAGGCGCCACATTGGAGGCGCGACTACTCGAGTCGAAAACGAAAGCTTCGGGGGCGAGACGACGGAGCGACTCGAACCCTCGACATTATTTCTCACTTTCGGTGCAGTCAGCATGCCTTCACCGGCAGGCGAAAAGCCAAGCCATTCGTGAAACTATCAGCTCGGACAGGAGTACCCTGCCCGTCCAAGCTTTCTGCCGATGCCACATCAGTCCAAAGCGCAAGGCCACACTTGCCCTCAATAGATTTTTCTTGATCTCCCGGTGCACACGTCGTGCACACGCCGCCTCTTAAATCATTGAGAAACTTGAAGTCTCGGTCCAGTCCATCAAGGGCAAGTTTGAGCTAGCTCCAGCAACCGACGTCCATTTGGATCCAATCAGAGACAGTGTCGCCTCGCCAACGACAAAACAGAAGGCCGTCCTTTCGTCCCTGCCCCGAGACCGAGCCCGCCATAGGTTCAAATACTGGAGGCGCAAGGATACCGACATCAGTTCAGGTTGCGATCTTTACCGAGGTTTTCGTTCCCCTTCGCGTCCAAGGCCGAGCGGCTAGAGCTTTGCGCGCCATGTTCTTCATCGCGAGATCCGACCTCCACGTCCGAAGCTACTGTTTGCGCAGAGAACTGGGGAGCATCGCGAACCGAAACATCCGTTGTGACGCGATTCATTGGTTCGCTGCCACAGCAGACAACCGAATACAGTGGAAAGGCAGGGCGATGGAAAAAGAGTGGTCAGTCAACTCCCATTGAAGGATTATGCAATGGCATTAGTTATCGCCGCGCGGTAGCTTCGCGACAGCTCGACGGAGCTTGACTTCGATGCACCGAGCGCAGATCAGCTCGCCGTCACCGGCCGGTGGCGCAAAAAAGTGTGTCGGTCCTCGGTGGCTACTTATTAGGGGGCCGCGGCACCCAAAGGTGTGCAATCCAAGCCGAATGGTACTCTCCGTTGGCGCAAGGACGTTCCACCGCATCTTTGCTGGTGTGGCACGCGGTGAAGCAGAAGTCGCGGAGCGTTGCACATTTACAACCCGCAGAGCCAATCGGAATAGTAAGCTGGCCGATCAGATTAACTGAAACATTGTTCGTGCTTACTTCGATACGATCAGGCGGGGGCGAAAAGTGTTTGATGTTTATCGCAATGACAAACGTGAGTTGCTTGTTCTAAGCAATGGCTCTGCAATACCCGTCGTTTGCTCTCGGAGCAAATGGCGCAAGAGCAGAAAAAGAGTTCTCAAAGTCAGCGACGAAATCAAGTCAGCCGTTCAGGCGCAAGGCTATTACGTTCGCAGCTTGCGGGTCACCAAGGAGCGGATGATCTAGGCCGAGCAAGTCGGCGGTTTCTCCATATGCCATATATACAGCATCACCATAAAACAGAGCCTCCATCCTCGCGCTCTTCAGCGTGGTCATCGATAGGTTGGCAACCTGCCGCAGATGGCCGGCGTCTTCTAGACTACCCGGCGCGTGTGATCCGCAACTCGGAGGCCGCAAGGGAAATCACGCTGATGCGCTGGGACAGTGCGCGCGCCGCCGCGCACGGATAGCTCGCCCGTGACCAACATTTGCAATACGTAGTCGCCGCACTGGCGCGGCTGACTGAAACCGCGAGCCATAATAGCAGGTGAGATCCAAGGATCGGCTCAGAACCGATTGAACGCTCGCGTCAAAATACCAGAGTGGTAGAATACACGGCGAGAATTCGCACCAAGCAGGGTGCATCGTGAGTGCTGCAAGTACCGGCGACGCGCGAGCGATGAATATCTTACGCGAACTGCACGAGGCCGAGACAGAGTTAGTCGGCAGGGCCGTCGTTTTGACTGACGGCAAGGCTGGCACAATTGATGGCGTCTTCCTCGATGATGAGCACGGGCTACGCATCTAGGTCGCGGGACATGAAGGTCGCTGGCCGATTTCGACGGTGAAGCACATTGTGGACTGATCGGCCGCACGCCGGCAGGCGCTCGGCGGCTAGGCCCGCTCTCAACTAGTGAATGGTTGACTTCACCGGGTCTGCCGACTGACCGAGAATTGTATTCTCCTCGGCCTCTTGCACTCGGCCTCGAAGGATCTCCAGTTCGGCAAGCTGAGAAAGAAGCGCCTGAGCGCGCTGGCACAGGACAACGCGGTTATACGCCCGATTACGGTTGCTCATTGCAGCCCCTGATGTTTGACGAGTTGGCCCAACTTTGGGCTTCAGAGTGATTTCGTCCGCCGGATTTAGATTTTCTCACGCGGCCAGATCATGCGAACTGGTCGAGCTGACGGCGTTACATTCTTCGAAGTAGGACGACAGCTCAAGGTGAGCTAGGTGCTCCCAGTATTCCGCTTCCGCGAGGAGCTTCCATTTGTTCATGCCGTTGTACGCGGCCTGTTGACGGCACAACGAACCCATCGCGCGCAAGCGTCGCACCTTCTCCACTGCAAACCTCCCTTCGGGGCTTGTTCTTCGCAAGCCGTGGTTTGTGTCGGACTTAAGTCTCGCAGATTGAAAGGCCGAGTGATAGCCTGGGTTTGGCTGGCCAACAATGATAGCGCAATCGTCTGACTTTTGCGCTTGAAATGCATCGGCCCGAAACGTTGACGGTATCGAAAAGTGCAGCGCAGAATGAAGGCGCTCTTCCGAACCTCCAAGCCCCTATGTCGGAAGCGCTCGTTAGGAAGGTAACGGCTCCAGTCCCACAACTGGAGCCGTTTTTTCATTACTGCCTAAAACAGACTTGGCGACGCAAGAAGGCTCCTTCAGGTTTCAGGTTGCCTCACATGCGTCGGCGTTCAGTTGACCGCAAATTATATTCGCTTGATGCTTCACATCGCTTTCAAGTGCTACTGAGAGCTGGCGCGCGTGCTCTACATCAAGAGCAATGATGACACCATTTCATTCCGAGCTTAGTGTCTTGCTCCAAGGGTCTGAGGGAGCAATGCAATGCGACGGCGCATGGCGACGGTGAGAATGAATGCGCGGTTGCTGCAGATCGCTCATCTGGCTCGTCGAGCGGCAGGACTGCTGTTTTCGCGAAATGAGCTTGGGATTCGGCAGGCCAAAGCCGGTGACGCCCAGCTTGGCGCGGAGATTGAAAAATGGCTCGCCTCGCGGGGATTAAAACCTCCGAGATAGACGCCGCAGGGGCCAGCGGCTGCGGCGCAAGGCGCGTGAAGACCTGCGGCAAGTTTGCCGTCGTAACGCCAACGCCTCCCATTATCACAGCCTTTGCTTTCGACCTCTCTAACCAGCACGGACATTGCGCATTCCGGGGGGCGACTGGTCCACGGCAATAATGGCTATGGCATTGGAGGCGGTGACGGCAGCCGCAACGGGAAACCTGATAAGGATCGCTGACAGCCTGAGGCGGCGAAGCGGCAGGTGGGGAACGCTTTGCCGATTACCAAGTTTTCCCGATGCCCTTCCCCAAGGGCGACCCCGATTGGCCTCAGCTTCGCCGCCCATTGCCCCCCGGAGCTGGGGCCATTCTTGTTCACATGAGTTCCGAAATGAAAGAGGCCGCCAACTGAGGCAGCCTCAGTTCTTCGTTAGACTTCCTGGATTCCTCGGCGACCGCCTCGATATCAACCGGGGGCAGTTCGCCCGTGCGATCCTTCAGATCGGCTGCAGGCTGGATCAATCCGGACGCAACCTGCGGGTCTTTTGTTGTTTTGGCCATTCGGAGAAGCATTGCTGCGGCCTCGCTGGCAAAGGAGGTGTAGCGCCGCACGTTTTATTATCCCATCTTATTATCCCATCGAGGTCCCCTTGAGATTAGTCAGGAGCCCGGATTGGCGTTCCGGTGCCTACACAGGAAACAAAAAAAGACCTCAGCTCCGGGGCTGACGCCAAGCTGAGGTCCTTGTGTCGGCATCACGTTGTCGAGGCGTGATGCTGACGGTATAGAGCGATCGTGGGGACCTAGCGCGTCCGCCGCCGTCTTACCAGACAGTACACGCTATATGCAATCGCGAGAATAGGAAGGCCGGCACCGGCAATCGGTCCGGGGGCTCCCCTCGTTTGGCCAGGCGGGTCGGAACACTTCCCATTGCCGTTGCAAGCCGAAGCAGGCGGCACGGTCGCCATCGCTAGAGTCACGCAAATGCGGCTGTGGAAAGAACGCCCCAAGTGAGCTTCATGGGTCCCTCCTCTCTAGCGTGGCGCTCCGCCGAGCGGCCTCCGAATTAAAGATATTAAAGTAGTTTATTTTCTATTTAAATTTAATACAATAACTAAGGTTAATCGGCATTGTATCTGGAAGGTGCACCGAACATCTGCTTCGGATCACGGGGCGCTGCTCGGAGTGGAATCGCCGGCCCATGGTGTCGGGTTCTATAGAGACCCGTCAAATTCGTTTATTCGTTTTCAGGCCAAAACTAGAGAACCTTTGACACAATCAAATTGGACGGCCATCGGATCGAGCACTAAAAGCTATGATGCAAGCTCAACTGTTGCGCGAAAACATGCACCGACTGCATCGGTTCTGAACAAGTAATCCCAAAAGCGCCCGCAGGGCTCAAAATACGGCGTCCCGCCGGCACTTTCTTCGAATACCCAGCGATCGCAATCGTGTATCCTTTTTGCGGGCGGAGCTTGATTCGTCATGCTGGAAGCCATTCTCCTATTGCTGGGAATTGGGGCCGCAGCCCTTCTGCTGATCGCCTTCTGGGGGCTGCAGCAACATTTATGACGCGCTGCGATATTAATTTTTAGAGCCACATATAATCCCAAATATAATAAATTAAATGTCGACAAATATTTGAATGCGCATTAATTTAGGGTGCTTGGCGCCGGACGAACGCGTCAGGCTTCCGAGAAACGGCTCCTAGCTCCTGCCTGCTTACGCCTCTTGGGATGTGAGGGCCGTTTCTTTGGCAAATGGTGAGGCGAACCATGCAGTTCCTACGATTGGGTGACTGGTTTCTTGTCTCCGCGATGACAGGAGCAGTGTTGCTGGTCGAGATCGCAATTTTCGTTATTGTGGGCGTGATTTGACTGACGCCGGATTGATGAGAAGGCGCAAGGCCGGGGCATCGACGGAGACCGAGATCCAGCATGGCCCGGTTGGCCGAGTCGCTCCCGAACTGGAAAAGCATACAGGCAGTGGGTAGCGCGCCTGGCGCTCGCGGTAGGGATATGAGAGGGGTGCGCACCCCTTCGTGAGGTTTACAGACCCGCCGGGCCCAAATCCTCCTGCTCCTCATCGTCGGGGGCCGCGATTGAAGCGCTTCGTAGGCATATCGCTACATGCAGGCCATCCGCAAAGTCCACACCCCGCTGCATCCAACCCAACGCCTTGGCCACGCTGTTGCATCTTCCAGATTCGCGCGCGGCAGTCGGCGAAATCGGAGAGGGCCTTGGCGCACTGGGCCGCGAAAACCCTGTTTGGCGGAAAAACCAGCTTCATTTACTCATTGGGCACCTCGTCGCCGGTCTCGGCGTCGACCTTGAGGTACTTGATGCGATGGCCCGGTCTACCGATTGAGCTGGTTGAACGAGATCTTCTCGCGCTCGGACGGGCCCGGATCGCTCTCGAGCTGGTCGAGGAGCCGCTCCTTCCGCGCAAGCAGCGTTGCGACCGTCGACATCGCGTCTCCTCACGTCTTGGCGCTCACAAGCGAGTTGGTGCGCCGACGACGAACTTGCCAGTGCTGGCTCTGCGAGGCCCGGACCAGCCCAGGCCGATTTGTTCCGGACCATTATTTCGCCGGCGGCCGCAGCGGGCCTTCTATCCACTTCCGGGCGGCGGGATCGTGCAGCGGATCGTCGTCGCAATCGGGGCAGACGTAGCGCTCCCCCTCGAAGACCCATCGTGACCAGGCTTCGTTCAGCCTGTCACGCAAAGAGATTCAGCTGATCCGAGACTATATGAAACCTGCGGCAGTTGCGGGCCCCGCAACCGAGACGATCAAGGTCTGCGATCCCATCGAGGGAGAAACCGTCCCAGGGCCAGAAGCTTTCCGGTGTAGCAGATCGAACAATTCAACCCTTCTGATCCCGATCTAAGATGAGCAGTCTCGCGGAAGCTCAGTACTCTCCAAGTTGCTAATCGCTCACACCTGCTCCATTCGACGGCACCGCGACGGAAGGACAGGCCGTCTTCATCGAGAAGATCTCCTCAACTTCGCGACGCATGGTGCCGTGGCATTCGCACGCCGCTGCCGCGAGCTTCAGTCGGTCGATCTCTATGTGCCCGCGTCGCTCAGATCTAATCCCTCCGGACGCGCGTAGATTGCGCATCAGTAACGTTACCGTCGTTCGTCGCACACCGAGTATTTGCGACAGCGCCTCCTGGGTGAGCGGAAGCACATTGTCGTCCATGCGGTCACGAATGTGGAGAAGCCAGCGCGCCATCCGTGCCTGCACCGGATGCCGCGCATTGCAGGCTCCGCCGCGTTGAAGCTGGACCAGCATCGCCCTGACGTGAACCTTGATAACGTGCCGGATTGCGGGGCTGCGGCCAAATGCGGCATGAAATCGTAGTGATGGGACTCGCGAGGCGATGCCTCCCGCACGGACGATTGCGGTGAGCGCCGAAGGCGCCGGCCCAAACACCGAAAGAGTGCCTATTGGTCCGTCGCACCCGACTATGGCGGTAGCAACGGTTTCGCCGTCCGCAAAGTCGACCATCAGCGAGATGGCACCACTATGAGGGAACAATATATAGTCGACTCGGTCACCCTCTCGCGAGATCACCTCGTCCTGAGCGAGCGCAACCGTCTCCAATGCGGGCGCCAGCAGATCGAAGTCGGCCGGCGGCAGCGCCGCCAAGAGGCAGTTGCCAATTCCGCCGACGCCCGTCACTTCGGGTGCCCCGCGAAGCATCTTCGGGCGGTGCTGAACGGCGACCTCAGCACGGAAGTAGATCTTTTTTGCCACGCCCATCATGATCCAGTTCGCTGACAAGGCGCTCTCACTCGACAATAAAATCATCTCCTGCAAGGCGGAATTTCGTCCGCGTCGGTCGAGAGTTGGATGCAGGCCCGCTGCAGAGTACACAATTGCAAAATACGTATGGGTAACACCGTACGCCGTGCCGCCAGCATGATCTCTAGATAGCGTTCGTTCGAAGCCGATGTGAAAGCCGAAGCGAAAGGTAGCAGGTCGTAGGTAGCATGAATGTTCGAAAGCGGACAGACCCAGGTTTTGCGTCGGTCTAGGACGTGACTGACACATCTTAAATCAAACTACTATGGTCGTTGCCTCGTGCGTACTGTCCTTCTCATTCTGGGGACGTGGCTACTGATCAATGTTCTCTTTGTTTTGGTTGTCGTGCCCGTTCTTCACCACAATACCTCGGACCGGTGAACGGACATCGATCCGATCAACCACATCCAACGCGTATGCCCTTTTCAGCAAGCATCTGGGCAAGACCGCCCGTGAAGTTCTGGATCGCACCCTTGGTGGTCGCATACGCCAGCAGGATGGGGTTTGGCATGTCGGCATTCACGGAAGCGGTGTTGATGATGGCGGACCCCGACTTTATATGCGCAACGGCCGCCTTGGCGAGATAGAACATCGCATGGATGTTGACCTCGAACGTGCTCTGCCATTCGTCCGCACGACCGCCCAAGCATCGGTATCGTCGCCGACCAGGATGGCGTCGAGCTCCTTCTTGCTGATGTTTTCGGAAAGCTCCTTGCCGAGCGGGTCTTCGCCAGCCTTACTGCGATGATCGGGCCGAAGGCGGAGACCAAAACGGCGGCCCGAGAGCCGCCGTTTTTTACTTCGTCTTGGTGGATGCCTTGGCCCCACCGATCACGAACCCTTGCCCAGACTTCGTCGTGTCCCGCCACTTTGGATTGGCGGATATTTTCTTCATATAGATGTCGCGCGTCGTCGCGCTGCGCGGGGTCGGTGCGGTCTTGCTTCGTCGTGTCAAGGAATTCGGCGCGCCCGAATTTGATACCGACTTCCGCATCATAGCGTGCAGCCGCCCTTTTTGATGCTGTCCGACGCCGACCCGTCATGGTCGAACCACCGACATCATTCTTTGTCCTGCGTTGATCCAACGCTGCGAGGGTAAGTCCCATGCACCCCAACGTGCACGCAATTCAGGAAAAGCATCAACAAAGCGTGAGAGACATGATGAACTGGATCACACACCCGGCCAATCCGACGGCGGCACATAATGGGCTCGTCGGAGCCCGCGCCTGGGACGGACAGGAAAATAGCTGTCTACCGCCACATCAAAGAAGCCGTGTCCGAGGGACACGGCAAGTTTCAGGGAGGGTGAACCGGAAAAATTCCGATGCATGCGTGAGGCGTGGCCCCCGGCCGATCATCCGCCGGAGCGCGATCGGAAAAAAATCAGCAGCCGTTCGCAGCCGCGGTCACCATTTCAACGCGGCCGTACGCACGGGATGGTCCCAGAGCGCCGCGGTCTCGCTATCGAGCAGGCTCACGGTGAGCGAGCACCCGGCCATGTCCAGCGAGGTGACGAAGCTGCCGACCAGCGAGCGAGCGATGCGCAAGCCGCGCTTCTCGAGCATCCGCCGCGCCGCATTGTACATCAGATAGAGCTCGATCGTCGGCGTCCCGCCAAATCCGTTGACGAGCAGGAGGGCCTCGGCCCCACCGCGCGCGTCGAGATCCTGCGCGATGGCCGTTGTCATCTCGTCTGCGATCGCATCGGCCTGCTCCAGCTTGACGCGGCGGCGTCCCGGTTCGCCGTGAATGCCGACCCCCATCTCCATCTCGTCCTCCCGAAGCGAAAAGGTCGGCGTGCCCGCGGCCGGGACCGTGCAGCTCGTCAGCGCCACGCCCATCGAACGCGTGCGCGCATTGACGCGCTCACCGAGCGCAACGCAGCTTTTCAGGTCAGCACCCTTCTCGGCAGCCGCGCCGACGATCTTCTCGACGATCAGCGTGCCGGCCACGCCGCGGCGCCCAATGCTGTGCGTCGAGTTCTCGACCGCGACGTCATCGTCCGTCACGATCGTCGCCGTGCGGCCCTCGGCGATCTCGGCCGCCATCTCGAAATTCATGCGGTCCCCCGCATAGTTCTTCACGATGAACAGCACGCCGGCTTCACCGGAAACCGCCTGCGCGGCCTCGACGATCTGGTCCGGCGTTGGCGACGTGAAGACCTGTCCCGGACAGGCGGCGTCGAGCATGCCATAGCCGACAAAGCCCGCATGCAGCGGCTCATGCCCGCTGCCGCCACCGGACACGAGTGCGACCTTCTTCGGGTTCAGCTCACGGCGTCGCACGAATTTCCGCTCCGACCCGAGCGCGACGAGATCGGCATGCGCACCCGCAAGCCCGTCGAGGCTCTCTGCGAGCACGCCGTCGACCGAATTGATGAACTTCTTCATTGTCTTCTCCCCGTTTCCTCCCCTGGCCTCACGCTATTTTTCCCGCATGATGGCAATCAAGCGCCGTGCAAATTCCTGGAGCAGCGCATCGAGTTCGGCGTTCCGTTTGGCGCTGCCGAGATCCGGCAAATGCAGCGTCAAGGTCCGCTCATGCGATCCCTCCGTCAGCCGGCCGATCCGGCGCGGATGGGCGCGCGCATAGGCACGAAGGAAGGCGGCCTTCGCCTGCGGCGGGAAGTGGCAGACATCGAAGATCGTATTGAGATGCTGCACGGGTATCGGCACCGGATAGGCCGGGTTGCTGATCTGGCTGACGAAGCTGCGGTTCTTCCCGATGGCATGCGCCAGACGTAGCCGCATGCCCGACGGGCGGCTCTCCAGCACTTCCTTGAAGATGCGCTTGTAGACCGCAACAGCGCCGGCTTCTGCCGGTTCATCGATCGCCGTGTCAGCCAAGCCCGCCTCCGTTGCTCAGCCGCTCGATTGTCCGCTTGATCTGTGCGAGCGCCGATGCATTCACGGACAGCTCGCGCAAGCCGCAATTCAACAATGCGGGAAGGCAGCGCGGGTCGCTCGCCATGTCGCCGCACAGGCTGACGCTGATGCCGGCGCGCCGCCCGTGCTCCGCGGTCCGTGTGATCAGTTCGAGCAAGGCCGGATGTAGTGGATCCATCAAGGGGGCGAGAGCTCCATTGGAACGATCGCAGGCAAGGACATATTGCGCGAGATCGTTCGAGCCGATCGAGAAGAAGGAAGCCTTGAAGCTCGCAATCGCCAGGGCCGCCGCCGGGACTTCGACCATGATTCCCAGCTCGGGGAGCATCGCGGCAATGCCGTCCACCTGCAAGCGCTGCACGATTTCAGCGAACAGCTTCCGCCCTGCTTCGAGCTCGTCCGCCGATGTGACCATCGGAAACATGACCTTGAGGTTTCCGCGCACGGCGGCACGTGCGAGCGCGCGAAGTTGAACGGTAAAGATGTCGGGCCGGGCCAGGCAAAGCCGCAGGCCGCGAACCCCCAGGAAGGGATTGGCTTCGCCGTCCAGCGTGAAGCCGGGCACCGGCTTGTCGCCACCCGCGTCAAAGGTGCGAATGGTGACCGGACGCCGGTCGGCCCAACGCAACACCGCATCGTAGGCTGCGAACTGGGCCTCCTCGTCGGGCAGGCGACCCCGTTCGGTGAGCAGAAATTCGGTGCGCATCAGGCCGATGCCATCTGCGTATTGTGCGTCGGCGTGATCGAGATCGTCGACGCGCTGGATATTGATGAACAGCTTGATCCGCTCGCCGCGCCACGAAGCCGTCGGCCGCCGCAGGATTGCGCGCGCAGACGCCCTGCTCTTGCGATGGTTCTCGCGCCGCTTCTCGAACAGCCGGACCTGCTCCGCATTGGGATCGAGCTCGAGCGTCGCACTTTCGCCGTCGAGCAGCGCCGTGGTTCCGATCTCCGGAACGGCGCCAAGTTGCACGACCATGGGGATACCCCGTGCCCGCGCCAGCATGGCGACGTGGCTCGTGGGGCTGCCGCGCAGGAGCGCCAGACCGCCGCCGCTGGACCAGTCGATCTCAAGGAATCGCGAGGGCGGCAGATCATCGGCGCAGACGACGGCGCCGCTCGGAGTTTTCAGGACCTGGCCTTCGCCTCCACGCAGAATGTTGATCACGCGGTCGCGCAGGTCGGCGAGATCCGACGAGCGCGCCTTGAGATATTCGTCCTCTGCCGAATTGTAATCGGCAATCTGCTCATCGAGCGCCGAACGCCACGCGACGTCCGCAGAACTCCCCTCCCCGATCGACGCGAAGATCGCTTCGATGAAATCTTCATCCTCCAGCAATGCGACCTGAAATTCGAGAATTTGCGCGGCTTCGCCGCCGGCGATCGTGGCAAGCTCCGCAATCTGCCCGCTCGCCACGTCTATCGCACTGCGCAGCGCGAGCGCCTCTTCGACCAAGGTACCGGCGACGCGCTCGCCGTTCGTGCCCGCATCGACACGGACGAACGGGCCATGGGCAAAGCCGATCGAGGCGGTTCTGCCGCGGTAGGCCAGTCCTGTCGCGCCTCCCTGCATGCTACGAAGCTCCGTCCGGAAAATCGGTTGCGATCAGGTCGACCAGCGCCGCAACGGCGGCCTCGGCGTCACCGCCGGATGCCTTGATCTCGATCGTGCTGCCGTGCGCCGCACGCATGGCCATGATCTTGGCCACACTCTTGGCATTGATCCACTCGGCCGCGCCCGCAACCCGAACGGAAATCTGCGCCTGGAACTTCTTGGCAAGCTTTGTGAGCTTGACCGCCGGGCGTGCATGCATGCCCACCGCGTGCACCAGCCGCACATTGCCGATGAATGTCTGTCCGTCCGCTCTGTCCAGCATGCTCATCTTCCATCATCGCTTCGCCGACGCGTCAGTCGGCAGAGAGTTCCTCGGCCACGGCCTTCACCTGGGCCAGTGAGCTGCCGCCCGCCGCCTCGGTCGCCGCCATCACGGCGCCCTCGACGATCGGCGCGTTGCATACGACAACGAGATCGCGCCGTGCGGGCTCCAGCATTTCGACCGCCATTTCGCTGTTGGTCTCGGCGCCGCCGAGATCGACGAGGATCGCGACGCCCTTCGCCGACCAGGCATCGTTGATGGCGTCGACGATCAGGGACACGCTCGTGCCGAGCCCGCCGTCGGGATTGCCGCCGCAGAAGGCCACCTTGACCTCGCTGCCGACCATCTGCCGCACCATGTCCGCGGTGCCCTTGGCGATATCCTTCGAATGCGAGACGATCACGATACCCACAGTGTCGGTCATTGCTGTCCCTCCAGGCTCGCGCAGACCGCCTGCACGAGTACGCAGCTCGAACGTGCGCCGGGATCGACATGTCCGACGCTGCGCGGTCCGAGGAACGACGCTCGCCCCTTGGTGGCCTGCATCGGTGCGGTCCGCTCGACCGCTTCGGCAGCAGTGGCTCGAACCCGCGCGATCAGATCCGGCTGGCCGGCCGCCGTCCTCAACGTTTCCAGGACGGGAACAAGCACGTCGAGCATTGTCTTCTCGCCGGCCTGCGAGCGCCCTCGCGCGCTCACCGCATTCACGCCGCTGCCAAAGACGTCCGCGAGATCGTCCGGCAGGTGCTTGTCATGCGAAAGTGCTTCGCCCGCGGCAAGAAAGAAACTGCCGTAAAGCGGCCCGGAGGCGCCTCCGACGGTCATCACCAGCGTCTTGCCGATCATCTTCAGCGCCTCGTCCAGCGGCTGCGCCGAAATGGCATCGAGCTTGCCGAGCACGGCCTCAAAGCCGCGCTTCATGTTCGTTCCATGGTCGCCGTCGCCGATCGCTTGATCCAGGGTCGTGAGTTCCGGCGCGCTCGCGATGACCTGCTCTGCGGCCAACTTGACCAGCGACTTGAATGTCTCGGGTTGCAGCGACATCGAACGGATCCTCTAGTGAACCATCGCAGGGATGCGTTGCCCCGCGCGATCGAAACAGAGCGGATGCAGCAGGTGCAGTTCGACCTCCTGGCCGGACTGAAGCGGCCGGCGCGGATCCGCAAGCGTCACCAGCATCTCGCCCTTGTAGTCCAGGTGAACGTAATTCTGCTCGCCGAGGTGCTCGACGCGGTGCACGCGGCCGACCATCCGTCCGCCATTGCGCGGGACAATTTGCAGATGCTCGGTTCGGATACCGACGGTCTCCGTCCCCGGCGGCACCAGCACGTCTGACAACAGACGGGCCGGAAGGAAGTTGATCTGAGGCGTGCCGAGGCGCGAGGCGACATAGCTCGAGGAAGGGCTTTCGTAGATCTCCCGCGGCGTACCGCACTGAAGGAGCTGGCCGTCCCTGATCACGCCGATCCGGGAGGCCATCGTCATGGCCTCGACCTGATCGTGGGTCACGTACAGAATGGTCGCGCCAAGCTCGAGCTGGATCCGCTTGAGCTCGAGACGGAGCTCCGCACGGAGCTTCGCATCCAGCGATGAGAGCGGCTCGTCCATCAGGTAGATCGAGGGATCGCGAACCAGCGCGCGGCCGATCGCCACCCGCTGCATTTCGCCGCCGGACAGGCGGGTTGCACGGTTGTTCAGCTTGCTTGCGATGTGCAACAGCTCCGCAGTCCGTTCGACGCGCTTGCGGATGATCGGCTCCGGCACGCGCCGTGCGGGAGAGCGCAACGGAAAAGCCAGATTGTCATAGACCGTGAGGTGCGGATACAGTGAATATTGCTGGAACACGAAGGCGATATCGCGTGATCCCGGCGGATCACGCGTCACGTCGCGGCCGTCGATCATGACCGAGCCGGCGTCGGGGGTCTCGAGCCCCGTGATCAGCCGCAACGTCGTGGTTTTGCCAGCGCCGCTCGGCCCGAGCAGGACCAGGAACTCTCCATCGTTCACCGCCAGCGAAAGCTCGCGGACCGCCTCGGCCGCGCCGAAACGCTTGCTAATGTTGCGCAACGCGACGTCAGCCATGGCGCGCACTCCCCTCATTGGCGGTTCGAACAGCGAGGCCGCTGGCGACATCGAACAGCGCCAGCCGCTCGGAGTGGAATTCAAGACCCACCGTCTCGCCGATCCGCACCGACGCGCTGGAGGGCAGCCGCGCCGCGAGGCGTCCGTGCGGCGTGTCGACGGTGACGATCTGCGTGGTGCCGAGATATTCGGCACCGAACACCTCGCCGCGGACGGGTGCGGCGTCGGCAAAGCGGATGTGCTCGGGACGTATCCCGAGCACCAGCGGTGCGCTCGCACGATCCTCGCCGATCTCAGGGACCTCGACGCTGACGCTATGAAAGGCGACAGCCCGATCGCCGGACCGCAGGCCGCTTTCAAACCGCAGGAAATTCATCGGCGGCGAGCCGATGAAATCGGCCACGAACATGCTGGCGGGCCGGTCATAGACCTCTTGCGGCGAGCCGATCTGCTCTACCCGTCCCTTGTTCATGACCGCGATCTGATCCGCCATCGACATCGCTTCGAGCTGGTCGTGCGTCACGTAGACGGTGGTCGCGCCGATGCGGTCGTGCAGGTCGCGAAGCTCGCCGCACATCAGATGCCGAAACTCGGCGTCAAGCGCCCCGAGCGGCTCGTCCATCAGGAAGGCCTTTGGCCGCCGCACCATTGCCCGTCCGAGCGCAACGCGCTGCCGGTCGCCGCCCGACAGCTTTGACGTCTTGCTCGACAAGAGATGCTCGATCCGCAGCAGCCGCGCGGTTTCCTGCACCCGCTCGCGAATCTCGCGCCGCCCCATGCCCTGGCACTTCAGGGGAAAGCCAATATTGCCCGCTACATTCATGTGTGGATAGAGCGCAAAGAGCTGGAAGACGAAGGCGATATCGCGGGCGGCGGCGCGGCGGAAGGTCACGTCCTCGCCGTCGAGCAGGATCTTGCCCTCGGTTGGCAGCTCGAGGCCAGCGATCATGCGCAGCGTGGTTGTCTTGCCGCAGCCGGAGGGCCCGAGCATCGCGAAAAAGGTGCCGTCGTCGATGGTGAAGTTCGAGCCTTCAACGGCTGTGAACTGATCGAACGACTTGCGCAGGTTTTCGACGCGGATTTGTGCCATGGCTGCCGCCCTATTCCGGAAAATGGCTGACGATGACGTAGCCAACCGTGCCGGCGAGGATGGTCGCGAAGGAATAGCTGTACAGATCGATCGACCACGGCTGCACCAGCATGACGATGCCGCCCCCGATCAGGGTCATCGCGCCGGCCTCCCAAGGCCCACGAAGGAACCAGCGAGACATTCCGCTTTTGGCAACCGCAGAACCGCTCATTTGCGCACAGCTCCGAAGGTGATGCCGCGCAACAAGTGCTTGCGCAACAACACGGTGAACAGGACGATCGGCACGACGAACAGTGTGGTCGCGGCAGCAACCGCCGGCCAGTCCTGCCCGCCCTCGCCGATGATGAAGGGAATGAAGGGCGGCATGGTCTGTGCCTCGCCGCTCGTCAGGAGAACCGCGAAGGCGTACTCGTTCCACGAGAAGATCAGGCAGAAAATCGCGGTTGCCGCGATCCCCGTGACGGCCTGCGGCAATACGACCTTGCGCAGGGCCTGGAGCCGCGTGTAGCCGTCGACGAGGGCGGCCTCCTCGTATTCGCGCGGGATCTCGTCGATGAACCCCTTGAGCAGCCAGACCGCGAGCGAGACGTTCACGGCGGTATAGAGCAGGATCATTCCGAGCCTGGTGTCGGTGAGGTTGAGCTGCCGGTACATCAGATAGATCGGGATCGCCACGGCAACGGGCGGCATCATGCGCGTCGACAGGATGAAGAACAGGAGATCGTCCGCTAGGGGAATGCGGAAGCGCGAGAAGGCGTAGGCTGCGAGCGTGCCGAGAAAGACGGCCAGGAAGGTCGAGCCGAACCCGATGATCAACGAGTTGACGAAGCGCGGCACGACCTTCGACGGTCCGGCAATGACCATGTCGCGCTGGCGCACGAGCTTGTCGTACCACGTCTCCGGCGGCGGCAGCTTGGCGATGAAATCCGGCGTCTGGCGGGTACGCACAGTAAAGAGGTTCACGTAACCCTCGAGGGTCGGCTGGAAGATCACCTTCGGCGGATAGGCGATGGCGTCACTCTGCGACTTGAATGCGGTGGCGACGATCCAGAGCAGCGGCAGGATCGTGATCACGGCGTAGAGGATCACGAGGCCACCGGCCACGGCCTTCGCGCGCGGCGAGGCCTCCACGATGGAGTGAGCGGTGGACTTGGTGAGGACAGCGGTCATCGTTGCTTCACCTTGTTGAGCGCTTTGACGTAGATGTTGGCGGCACCGAACACGGTCACGAACAGGATGATGGCGAGCGCGGAGGAATACCCGGTGCGCCATTTCTCGAACGCGGCGCGCTTCAGCGTGATCGACACGAGCTCGGTGGTCGAGCCCGGGCCTCCGGACGTCAACAGATTGACCATGTCGAACATCTTGAAGTTCTCGATCGCGCGGAACAGCACGGCGAGCATCAGGAACGGCACCGTCATCGGCAGCGTGATCGACCAGAACTGCCGCCAGGCCGAGGCGCGATCGACTTCGGCCGCCTCATAGATGTAGTCGGGAATGGAGCGAAGCCCGGCGAGGCAGATCAACATGACGTAGGGAGCCCACATCCAGGTGTCGACCAGCACGATGGTCCAGGGTGCGAGCGAGACCTGCCCGGTCATGCTGAACGAGCTCGGCGGCACACCCGTGAACAGGCTGATCAGGTAGTTGAACGGACCGATCTGCGGCTGCAACAGCAACGTCCAAAAGTTGCCCACCACCGCCGGCGACAGCATCATCGGCAGCAGGATGATCGTGGTCCAGAAGCTGTGGCCGCGGAACTGGCGGTTGATCAGCAGCGCGAGGCCAAACCCGATGATCACCTGCAGCGTCACTGACCAGATCACGAATTGCGCCGTGGTCTGCAGCCTTAACCAGACGTCCTCGTCGCCGAGAATGTCGGTGAAATTGTCGAGCCCGACGAACCGCAGCGGCAGATAGGACATGCTGAGGTTGAGGCTGGTGAAGGACAGCCGGATCATCCAGATCAGCGGAAAGATATTGATCGCGAGCAGCAGCGCGATCGTCGGCGCAACGAACAGCCAGGCGATGGCACGGTCGGACAGGCCGCGCACGCGGCGCGGCGCGCGGGACCTCGCGGACTCGCTCATGCCGGCGATCACGGCATTATCGGGTTGAGAGATCGTGGTCATCTTGTCCACCGGCTGGCTGGGCGGCTTCCCCGGGACGCACCCCGGGGAAGCCTGTTCGGTTGACACGAGCGGGTTACTGCGAGGCGACCTGCTTGCCCTGCTCCTTGAAGACCTTGGTCCAGTCCTTGACCAGGAGATCGAGCGCCTGTTGCGCCGTGCCCTTGTCGGCGACGACGTAGTCGTGCACGCGCTTCTGCATGTCGAGCAGCAGTTGCGCGTAAGATGGCTCGGCCCAGAAGTCCTTGACGATGCCCATCGACTCCAGGAATTGCGGAGCGAATGCCGCGCTCTTCGGGAAGTCGGGCGCGTCGACCACCGCCTTCAGGGCCGAGTAGCCGCCGAGCTGCCACCATTTCTGCTGCACGGCGGGCTGCGCGAACCACTTGATGTAGGCGAGTGCGTCGTCCTTGTGGTCGGAGGTCGCCACCACCGAGATTCCCTGTCCGCCGAGCTGAGTGAAGTGCCCGTTGGGGCCGGCCGGATTGACGAAGAAGCCGATCTTGTCGCCGCCGACATTCGGATCCTTGTACAGGCCGGGGAAGAAGGCGAACCAGTTCATCTGCATGGCCACCTGGCCAGACTTGAAGGCGTCAAGCCCCTCCTGCATGTAGGCGTTGGTCATGCCGGGCGCAGTGCAACACTTGTAGAGCTCCTTGTAGAACTCGAGTCCCTTGGCCGCCTCGGCCGAGTTGACGACGCCCTGCATCTGATACGGCTTCTTCGGATTGTCGTAGCTGAATCCGTAATTGTAGAGCACGTTGGTCACGCCCATGGTGATGCCTTCTGAGCCGCGCTCGGTGAAGATGTAGGCGCCGTAGACCTTCTTGCCGTCGATCTCGCGGCCCTGGAAGAACTCCGCGACCTGCTTCAGCTCGTCGTAGGTCTTGGGGGGTACCAGGTCGCGGCCGTACTTGGCCTTGAAGGCTGACTGAATTTCGGGCCGCGAGAACCAGTCCTTGCGATAGGTCCAACCGACCGCGTCGGCCATCGCCGGCAGCGCCCAGTAGTTCGGGGAGTTCTTCGGCCACTGCGAATAACCCACGACCGTCGCCGGGACGAAGTCGTCCATCGATATCTTCTCCTTGGCGAAGAAGTCGTTGAGCTTGACGTACCACTTGTTCTCGGCGGCCCCGCCGATCCACTGGCTGTCGCCGATGATCAGATCGCAGAGCTTGCCGTGGGAGTTGAGCTCGTTGAGGAAGCGATCCGCATAGCTCGTCCAGGGGACGAACTCGTATTTCATCTCGATGCCGGATTGCTTGGTGAAGTCCTTGCCCAATTCGACCAGCGCGTTGGCCGGATCCCATGCCGCCCAGCACAGAGTGAGCTGCTTGCTTTGAGCCACGGCTTCACTGCTGCCGAGCACCCCGAGCGACGCGGCCGCAAGGACCGCGGATGCGACTGTACCGCTTAGCCGTTTCAATCTTGGCATATCCGTTTCCTCTCTATCGTTGAAGCACCTAACCCGCTCAGCGCGTGCCTTGCCGGAACGACGCCAAGACCCTGAAACCGAGTTGATGAGCGATGATGAAGAGCGAGACGTTACCGCCTCCGGACAACGAGTCCGGATGGCTGAAGCTCCTCCCACACATCGGCTCGATGCGCAATGTTTATCGTTTTTATAATACTAAACGTAGTACTAAATTCGCGAGGGCGTCAAGCGGGTTTCTTTGACAGCGGGTGAAAAACCTACTCGGACGTGCAATGCATCTGCTGCAGTGCACTCGGAAATAAGAGATATTATAGGAATTGCAGACTTGAGGCCCTGGACGCCAGCCGCCATCAACTCGTCTCGCTTCGGCTTGGTCTCGACGGGCAGCCTTGTTTAGCAAATAGTTTTACTGAACGTTCAATGCGAACTCGTGAAAGCGCGATTGGCTCTTGCCGGAGGTCCTGCTCACACCGAACGGCCGCTTTGCGCGCCAAAGAGCCGTCGAATAAGACCGCCAATTCCAGAGCGCGCCATTGGCACGGGAGTCAGCTCCCGCAAGGCAAAGACCTTCGTTGCAGCATTTCGCAGAGAACAGTTCGGGCCGGCAGGCTCCGACCGCTACCGTCAGGAGTGCGAGGTCATAGAAGATCGTAGTTTGGCGTAGAAAATCGTGGCCCTTGGTAGCGGGGGAGCGCTACCAACCCACACTGACAGTGCAAGAGCTTTCGTTCTTAGTTGGATCAGCGGAGCTGCGCGAAGGCGCGGTGAAAGAGTGATGCTTTCCAACTCCGACAACTGAGAACTGCTCGTCAACGCTCGCCTGTCCTCCTGCCCTCGGGAAAATTTGCGGTCATGCACGTGCACCAACCCAAGGCTCTGCCCCGATTCAGAAGGGATGCTCACACTGGCTGTGATGAGATTTTTCTTGATCTCCCGGTGCACACGTCGTGCACACGACGCCACCTAACCGATTGAAAAACTTGAACTCTCGCTCCAGTCCATCATGGGCCAATTTCAGCTAACAACGGCCAAGAACAGCGTGGCCAAGCAAATTTGGGCCGCTTTGCGCCAAAACCTGCCGGAGCTCGAAGCTAAGCTTTGCCCCCAGCCCTTCTGTACGATCCAACGCGCTGCGATACTCCATTAGTGAAGACGCAATGGCTTTTGGACTTCTAACCGTTGCCACAGTCACACGTTCGTATCGTGTCGGGCTCGCCAGTTCTTCTTGCTTTCTAAGCGTTCGACCAAGACCTCCTTCGGGGTTGAGCAGCGGAAATAGACTTGGGTTATGTTCGGCCTCCTTCAGTGGGACGACCGGCCCAGCCAGCCGCTGCATCTTCAGATTTTGGGACCTGTAAGCTGTCAGACAGACACACCTTCCTGCGCTTCAAGACAACATGAGTTGCGCTGGCGGCACGTTGCTCGGATTCAGTCAATGGGAAGGTGACAAGGAAGGAAGACCCTTCGGCGGCGCAAGATGCATGAATGCGGCCACCCAAACTGCTGGCCAACCCGCCGACGATCGCTAGCCCGCGACCGCGCACCACGAGATCAGATGCGGAGCCATTGTCAGAGACCGAGCACTTTGCGACGTTACCCGTAAGCCGCAACTTCACTCTCGCTTCCGGATGTCTATCGTCGAACCGAGCATGTCGTGCCACATTGGTGAGCAGCTCGGATACGATCAACCCAAGCTTCCAGCAGCGTTCGCCCTCAAGCCGCAAATCATCCGCCGAACACAAGAGACGTATCAGCCGATACTTCGTTAGAAGGAAGCAAAGATGCTGCAGGTACCTTGCGGCGTCGGTCAGGTGCCCAGGATCTGGCATGCGTAGTGCCTTGTGAACATCAGCGCAACCATGCAGGAGCTCTACCACATCGAGGAGCGCAGCCTTCTGATCCAGATTGGCTCCATCGATGAAGAGCGCTCTTCGTCCTGTCATGCCTCTTGCTTCCGCGGCGATCTGAGCCGCCTGCTTCTTCGCGCCAACGTGCGCAGTAGCTCCTAATGATCTCCCGAGAGCCGAGGCAATACTTGGAATTGGTGGAACGGCGGCGGTGACGAAAGCGTCCACTCCAGCGTAGTCGCGCCGGGTCCCCACGGGTTGCCCGCTGCCGTCTCTTTCCGAACGAAGGCATACACCATGGTCACGAAGAACGTGATCAGACCGGCGGCGGAGAGATAGGACCCGATGGAGGCGATCTGATTCAGGCCGCCGAATGCGTCCGGATAGTCTGCTATTCGTCGCGGCATTCCCGACAATCCGAGGAAATGCATCGGGAAAAACGCAATGTTGACGCCGACAAACGTCAGCCAGAAGTGCAGTTTGCCAAGGGTTTCCGAAAACATGTATCCGGTCATTTTCGGAAACCAATAATACCAGCCTGCAAAAATTGCGAACACGGCACCAAGCGACAGCACGTAATGGAAATGCGCAACGACGTAGTAGGTGTCCTGCAGCGATCGGTCGATGCCCGGATTGGCAAGCACAACACCGGTGACTCCTCCGATCGTGAACACGAAGATAAATCCGACCGCCCACAGCATCGGCGTCCTAAAGGTTATCGAGCCGCCCCACATCGTCGCTATCCAGGAAAAGATCTTGATGCCCGTCGGCACTGCGATAACCATGCTGGCCAAGGCGAAATACGCCTGCGCGCTGCTAGACATGCCGACGGTGTACATATGATGGGCCCAGACGAGGAATCCGATGACCCCAATCGCGAGCAGCGCATAGACCATCCCCAGATAGCCGAAGATCGGCTTGCGGCTGAACGTGGCAACGACATGGCTCACGATGCCGAAACCCGGCAGGATCATGATGTAGACCTCGGGATGACCGAAGAACCAGAACAGATGCTGATACAGGATCGGGTCTCCGCCGCCTTCGGGCGCGAAGAACGTCGTTCCGAAATTGCGGTCGGTGAGAAGCATGGTAATGGCGCCGGCCAGTACAGGCAGAGACAGCAGCAGAAGGAAAGCCGTGACGAGGACCGACCAGACGAACAGCGGCATCTTATGCATCGTCATGCCGGGCGCTCGCATATTGAAGATCGTCGTGATGAAGTTGATCGAGCCGAGAATCGACGACGCACCCGCGAGATGCATCGACAGGATCACGAAATCGACTGCCGGTCCCGGATGACCAGCGGTCGACAACGGGGCGTAGAGCGTCCACCCGGTGCCGGCGCCATCCGATCCAGGCGCGCCTTCGACGAACACCGAAATGATGAGCAGAGCAAACGACGCCGGCAGCAGCCAGAATGAAATGTTGTTCATGCGCGGAAACGCCATGTCCGGCGCCCCGATCATGAGCGGCACCATCCAGTTGCCGAATCCGCCCATCATCGCAGGCATCAGCGTGAAGAAAATCATGATCAGGCCGTGGCCTGTCACGAATACGTTGTAGACATGCGGGTCCGTGAAGATCTGCAGACCGGTGTGCTGCAATTCCATCCGAATCAAAACCGAGAAGGTTCCGCCGATGAGACCTGCACATATGGCGAGCACGAAGTACATCGTGCCGATATCTTTGTGGTTAGTCGAATAGAGAAACCGACGCCAGCCGCCCGGATGTGCCTGCCCCCCATCGTGCGCGTCACCGACTGTCGACATGGTTGTCATCGTCAATTCCGATCAAGCATTGGAACGCTAGACCTGCTTGCCTCGCGACCTTCAAAGCAAGTGGTTGCATCTATCTTCCATCAGAGAACCCGAGCGGCAATCGATTTTAATTGCAGCTTAAATGCATGATTCTTGATCGTTCAAAATTCGCGTCCTTCTTCCAGGCCGACGCCAGAGACGTTGCGGACCACGGTCCAATTGGCTGTGTCAATCATCGATGACGCTTGTGGCTCTCCGGCGAATGAAGACTTGAGCCAAAGGAGCGGGACCAACCCCTTTGCCGGCAGCGAAACGGCATGGCCGCTCCGGACCAAGCGAGCCATCGCGCCCGCCGCTCGTCTCATCCGCCTACGATCGCCCAGAAGGCCTCGAGTATCTGGGGACCGCCACCGGATACATCTCGTGGACCTTCCGGAATTCGCGCGCGATCTCTTCATAACCAGCTGCGTCGAGGAAGTCGCAGATCACCGTTTCGGCGCTGCCGTGCACGTTGCAGCCGTCGTTGCTCCGTTGCAGCGATTTCAGTTTATTGATGGCTTGCTGCTTGATGACGGTGTGCTCGACTTTCGGTTTGGGCAGAACCGGCATTTCAACATACTCCCCGTCCAGCATGGCACGAAACTGTCTTCCCGCGGCACGCCTTCACATCGGATCGGTCTTCCTCGATACGTTCGTTCCGTCGGCAGGCCGATGTCTCAAAGCCCGAGATATGCACGTCGGACTTCTGGATCGTCGATGAGCTGCTCGGCGGACCCGCTGCGAGCGATATGTCCGGTTTCCATGACGTAACCTCGGTCGGCAACCGACAGAGCCAGATTGACGTCCTGTTCGACCAACAGAACTGTCACGCCCTCGCTGCGGATCGCCACCAGCGCATCGATCAACTGCTCCACGACCACGGGTGCCAGTCCCAAGCTCATCTCGTCGATCATCAAGAGGATCGGAGCGGCCATCAATCCGCGGGCCATCGCGCACATCTGCTGTTCGCCTCCCGACAAGCTGCCGGCAAGCTGACGCCGGCGCTCCGCCAGGCGCGGAAATAGAGAGTACATTCTGTCCAGGTCTCGGCGTATTGCAGACTTGTCCGCGCGTACGAACGCGCCCATCAACAGATTGTCCCGTACGCTCATGCGGCCGAAGAGCTGACGACCTTCAGGAACCTGCACGAGGCCGGCTCTAAAGGCACCGTCGGACGTCATCGGCAAGAGGTTCCGGGAATTTAAGGTCATGCTGCCCTGGCAGGGAAGCACGCGCGACAGCGCGCGCAGCAAAGTGGTTTTGCCTGCTCCGTTGCTGCCGACCAGTGCCACGACCTCGGCCGGGTAGATCTTCAGGGTTACGTCCTGCAAGACCGGCATTTCGCCGTAGCCCGCACTTACTCCGCGCACGTCAAGCAGCGGGACCGTCTTGGCTGCCGGGTCCAATTTCATGCCCGCCTCTTGCCGAGATAGGCCTCGACGACCGTTTGGTTCGACAGGACGCGGCCCGGATCGCCCTCGGCGATCTTCACGCCATGATTCAGCACCAGCAGCCGATCCGACAGACTCCTGATGGCCTTGATGACGTGCTCGATGACAAGGACGCTGATCCCCTCATTGCGAACTTTGCGGATCACTTCGATCACGTCTTCGATCTCGACCTGATTGAGGCCCGCCATGACCTCGTCGCACAGAAGAACCTTCGGCTTCATTGCCAACGCCTTTGCCAGCTCGAGCCGCTTGCGGCCCGGCCCCCCCAATTCGTCGGCCCGCTGATCGATATTTTTGGCCAGTCCGACGAAATCGAGCTGAGCGCGGGCCTGCTCGCGGGCTCTCGCCATTTGGACCTGTCCGCCTCCCCGTCCGAACAGTGCCCCCACGGCGACGTTGTCCAGAACCGATAAACCGGGAAAGGGACGCATGATCTGGAAGGTGCGGCCTATGCCCAGTCTCGCACGGCGATATGCAGGCAAGCGGACAATGGACCTTCCTTCGAAGAGGATGTCGCCGGAGCTGGGAGCCAGCGTTCCGCTTATTAGGCTGACCAGCGTGGATTTGCCTGCACCGTTCGGACCGATCAGGCCGAGGATCTCGCCACGCAGCAGCATGAAGCTGACGTCGTCGACGGCGACCAAGCCCTCAAAGCGCCGGGTGACGTGGCTGATTTCGAGCATCGCCGTCATAGCTGATGGCTCCGAATATTTTCGGCGAAGTAGCGCCAGCCCGTGCTGCGAAAGCGCCGCAGCACGTCGGCCAGGCCGCGCGGCATCAAGACGACCGCGACGACGACGATAACGCCGAAGAACAGGCCCGCGAGACTGGTGATCTCGCTCGACAGAAGCTCGGAGACCGCCGAAAGCGAAAGCGCCCCGACGACGGGGCCGAAAACCGTCCCGGGTCCGCCAAATACCGCCATGATGATCATCTTGACGTTCAGGCCGATATCGAATGCGCTTTCCGGGTCGATGAACGTAACCCAATAGGCGTGAATGCCGCCCGCCAGCGCACTGAATACGCCCGAGATGGCGAAAGCCACGGTTTTGTAGAGGGTCGTATTGACACCCATCACCGCCGCGCCTTCCTCGTTTTCGCGGATAGCGATCAATCCAAAGCCGAAGCGGCTGCGTGTCAGCCAGTAGACGGTCAGCGTCGCGAGCACGAGCAGGAGCAGCGACAACTCGTAAAACAGCGGGTCGTTGTTGAGGGGCGGCAAGACGAGTCCGACGTTCCGCCCGGCCAGTTTCACGTTGGAAACGATCGCGGCCATGACCTGGGCGAGCGCCAGCGTCGCAATCGCGAAGTAGTGCCCCCTCAACCGCAGCACCGGCATCCCGATGAGCACGGCAAACACGACCGCAAGCGCCGCGCCGAACAAGAGGCCGACCCAGAAAGGCAATTGCCACTGCGCCATCGCGATGGCCACGCCGTAGCTGCCGAGCCCGTAGAAAACCGAATTGCCGAAGGAGGCATAGCCCGCATAGCCCCCAATGACGTTCCAGCCCTGCGCCAGAACGGCCAGAAGCAGGGCATTGATGCCGAACTGGATGAGCACGTCCGAACCGAACCACGGCACCGCCGCCAGGACGGCAAGCGCGGCCAGAAGTAGCATGGTGCGTGCCGTCTTCATGCCGCTTTACCGAGCAGACCGTTGGGGCGCACGATCAGCACCAACACCAGCACGCCGAAGCTTGCCACGTCGGAGAAGGTCGATCCGATATAGAGCGCGGTCAGGGACTCCAGGATTCCCAGGAACAAGCCGCCGACGATCACGCCGAGCGGATTGTCCAATCCGCCGATGATCGAGATGGCAAAGGATTTGGCCGTCAGCGCCGCGCCGATATACGGGTTGATTTGCGACACCGTTCCGTAGAGGCCTCCGGCGGCCCCAGCCAGCGCAATCCCGATTCCAAACGTCATGGCGTAGAGGTGCCGGGGCTCGACGCCGTAGAGCCGGGCCGCGACCAGATTTTGCGCGGTGGCGCGGATCGCACGTCCGAGCCGTGTGCGCAGCAAGAACAGCCACATGCCGACCGTCAACACGATTGCAATGCCGAACGCCAGAAGACGCGACACCGGCAGCACCACCGTTCCCAAGGCGATGCTGTTACCGGCAGAGGACGGGTTGATGGCGCGAAAGTCGTCTGAAAACGCCAACTGAGCCAGGTAGGTGAGCACGACCTCGATCCCGAAGGTCACAAGCAGAGTGTTAAACATCGGGGCCCTGACGATCAGGTTCAAAAGGCCTCGCTGCACGCCGTATCCCACCGCGAACATCACCACGGCGGTCAGCGGCAGCCCCATAAACGGGTCGATGCCAACATAAGTGTACAGGTACCAGGACACATAGCCGCCGAGCATGATGAACGCGCCATGCGCAAGGTTGACGATATTGAGCACGCCCCAGACCAGGGCGAGACCGAGCGCCATCGCGGCGTACAGACCGCCCAGGAGCATTCCGTTGACAAGAACTTGCGCAAGCAGGTCCACATCTTCCTCTTCTCAGTCGAAGGCTTCGCAGTGTGCCTAGCGCACGTCCCAGGCCGGCATGGGATATTTCGGCGGCGCGATCTTGCCATTGCCGCCGTAAATCGCGACCAAGCGGTCGCCCTGAACTTGAATGACCGTCTGGGGCAGATCGATCTGGCCGTTCTCATTGAATGCAACCGGACCATACAGGCTTTCGAACTTCACTTTCGAGAGCGCGTCGCGCACCTTCGCGGGATCCGTCGAGCCTGCAATTTCCGCGGCCTGCACCAGGGCTTCCACGTCGGCGACGCCCGAGGCGGCATGATAATCGGGGTAGTAGCCGAACTTCGCCTTGTAGACGGCCGCGAACTGCGCGGCATCGCCAAACCAGCGGTCCTTCAGGTCTGCCGAAGGCAGCCAGGCCGTCATGCCGAAGGCGTAATCGGCATCCTTGCCCAGCGCCTTGCGGAAATCCTCGCTGGGAACGCCCACAGTGAAGGAATACATCTTCGGAGCGACCGCTAGGCTCTTCGCCTGTCGCACGAAATTCAGGATCTCGGTTTCATGACCGGCGACCAGCACCGCATCGATGTTCTTGCTTTTGATCTGCGACAGAAGCGAACTGAAGTCGGTGGCGTTCGTGCTGTATCGCTCGTCCATGACCATCGTCAGACCCGCCTCCTTCAATTTTGGTCGAGTCCCCTCCGCCACCGAAACGTCGAAGGCATCGTCCGCGTACAGCAGCGCGACCGATTTGGGCGCGGGATCGAGCCCCTTCAACATCTCGATTGTCGAGCCAAAATAGTTGCTGGCCGGCGCCAGCGTCCCGAAGATGTACTTGAAGCCGCGCGAGAAGATCTGGTCGGACGCGCCGCCCCCCTGCACCATTGGAATCCTGTATTTTTCGGACACGGCCGAATCCGCAAGCGCGAAATTGCTCGCAAACGGCCCCAGCAGGAAATCGACCTTGTCCTGCGAAACCAACTGCGTGTACTGACGCACACTCAAGTTCACGTCGGACTGATTGTCGTAGAGCTTGAGCGCGAGCTTGTACGATTCATTGCCGATCTTGACGCCGCCCGCGGCATTAACGCGATCGACCGCGAGCTGATAAGCGTCGCGATAGTAGCGGCCGGTATTGGCGACGGGTCCCGTCAGCTGTACCGACGCTCCCAAGACGATCTCCTTTGCAAGGACCTCGCCCGACGGCATCGAGACGGCTGCCACAAACAGCAGGAGAGCCGACAGAGGAGAGATTTTGAACACGGAGTTCATGCTTTCCTCCTCGCCTTTGGTTGCGGTATCGGCGCGACGCTGCTCGCCGTCTGCTGGGGCTTTATGGCGATGAGAACGCTGCAGGGTGGTTGATGCAAGATCGACTCGCCCACCGATCCGTTCAACCAGCGCGCAAGGGTCCCTTGATCTCGATGCCCCACAACAATCAACTTGGCGCCTATTTCCCGGGCAGACTGCACTATCTGTTCGGCTGGCCTTCCATACCGGATCTCGCTGGTCGCGATGCATCCAGCGCGCTGGAAACGCTTGACGCCTTCGTCGAGCACCTTCTGCATCACAAACCGCTGACTCTCGGGGATATAAGTCATCGCTTCCCCGATGAGCATGCTTTCGGCAGCGTCGACAATCGCCAGAAGATGAACCGTCGCACCGCACCTTGATGCCAACGTCTCGGCCTGCGCCAGTGCCTCGCGGCCATCGGGCGAGCCGTCGAAAGCCAGCAAGATTTTCTTATACATGTGAGGTTTCCTTTCCATACTTGTGCGCGGCCAGAAGCGACACGCCTGACCGCCGAGGCAACCGGCAATCTTGGCCCTATAGACGGCGCGAGCGGCGGGCGCCTCATCGACACGTTCAAGCTGCTGGAGCAAGGATGGCCGATAGCCATTGAGCCTTCAGGACAGTGTCGACACCATCGACCGTCGAAGGCCCGCCGAAGCGTTTTTAAAAGAGCACTTACTGAAGTTTGCGTCATCTCGGCATTCCTCTGCAGCACGCGGTCGGCGCCAACGATCTGCACGATCAAGCCGTAATCAACGTATGTCTGGGATCAAGTTTGACAAACGAAAAGTATCAACACTTGATATCGGTTTTGTTGCTGCGGGGTCTCGCATGGCAACAACGCACAATCCGAGAATGCTCTAAGACGTGACATGTGACGATGCGACAAGGGTGTCGACGCTGTCCGTTTGAACAGCCACCTGCATCGAACTTGCATTGAACTGTCAACGAATTTCGTTTGCGTCGTTCAACCACGGATGAATACAGTTCTCTCAAGCACACAACAAAGCGGCTCAGGTCCGCCCAAGGAGGTTTCGATGTCGCGAGACGTAGTACGCCAGCTTGCCCATCGTCGTGAGCTTCTCACCGTCGGCGCCGCTATCGCCGGTCTTCTGCCTCTCTCCAACAGCGCGTTCGCGGCCGGCAGGCGCTCGCGCTTCAACAAGGGAAAACGCGAACCGACAAGACTTCCGAGACGGCGGCCACGCTTCGCGATCTTTGGATCGGACACATTTTCTGGGTAAGAGCCGTCTCGCTCGCGACGATCGAAAAGCAGGGAGCGATCGCAAAAACGGCAGAACGACAAGCCGTTGCCAACGCTCAATCCATCGCCGCGGCCATCGAGCCATTCTACGGCGCAGCGGCCAAGGACGCCTTCTTCAAGCTCCTTGCGGGGCACTATGGTGCCGTAAAAGCCTATCTTGCAGCGACGGTCGCAGGCGACGCCACCAGGCAAGGCGCGGTAACTCAGTCTCTGACTTCGAACGCTGAGGAGATTGCAAACTTTCTGAGCAAGGCAAACCCATATCTGCAGAAGGATGCAGTGAACGGCCTGCTCCAGGCCCACGGTAGTCATCACATCCAGCAGATCCAGCAATTGACCGATCACCAGTACGACGCCGAGGCTCAAACCTGGGAAGAGATGAAGACTCACATCTATCAGATCGCAGATGCCACCGCCGACGCTCTGGCAAAGCAATTTGCTGAGAAGTTCTCCTGACCTTCGACGCAGACAACGAGCACGGAGAAGCACTGCTCGTTGCCGCGATCCATTCTTGCCGGCACGAGGGGCAATGATATCAGAACTGGCCAAAAAGACGGGCCGAGCCCCGCGAGCTCGGCCCGAACGAGACGGCGTTCAATCGCATGTGAAGCGCGACCTCGACAGCACGGACGTCATGCGCGGCCATGCGACGCTGCAATTGTGTCGCAGGGAACAGAACCCTTCATGAACTGGACTGACTGCGCGATACATGCCGATCGGCACGGGCTGACGATCTTGCCGAACTCGCTGTCGACCGGAGGACAGTCACGCTGCTCGGCTCGCCGCTTGCTGAACACCAGTCGACCGAGTGGCCTTCCGACAATCCTATCAAGGCTGCTCCCAGGGGACTCAATACCGAAACCGCGTTCGGTTGTATCGACGTTTTCGTCGGGCATGACGAGGACGACCTGCCTTGCCGTGCCGGTAACATTATCGCGCACGTCCACGTGCGAGTTGACTGCTACGACGTTCTTTGGAAGCTCGTCATCAGGGACGATTTTCGCCCGAGATATCTCCCGTAGCACGTTCGACGCGGACGACGCCACACGGCTGTTCGTCAGCGCGGCGATGGCGATGGCGTACAGCCTGTCTCGGTCCGCCTCTGAAAGCATGACTGGAGGAAGTGCAATCGGATCGCAGTCGGGCGTATTCATTGCGGACTCCTGGTGTCGAACGTCGCTATTTTCGCTAACGGCTCGCTCAACACAAGCGAAGAACATTGCGCGTCACGATCAAGAAAATTGATCTATCCTCCTGAATCTGACGCTTGAGCGTCGCCTCCGATGTGTTCAACGATTCAAGTGCCGCCACCGTGAACTCCGGCGCCGCGCGAGAGTTGACGACTGACCGCCCGATCAGGGCTAGACGATATCGTTCACCAGAGGGCCCCATGGAAAACGAACTGTTGTCTGAGACAATTCTTGATCAAACTCCCGATGCCGTCATCTACGCAGACCGATCGGGTGATATCGCGCGATGGAATCGCGCTTCGGTGGCCATGTTCGGCTTCTCCTCGGAAGAGGCCCTCGGACAACGTCTCGATCTGATCATTCCAGAGCATCTGCGCGCTCCGCACTGGCGGGGCTTCGACGCAGCTATGTCAACCGGCGTAATGAAGCTGCAAGGTCGCCCGACTTTGACGCGAGCCCTGCATAAGCGGACGTAGGCTCTACGTCGAGATGACCTTTGCCCTCGTGAAGGGCGACGACGACGACGTGCTTGGCTCGGTCGCCATGACCCGCGACGTCACCGAACGCATCGAGCGAGAGCGTTCTGCCGCACGCACGACCTGACTTCGGCCGTCATAGCCGATCGCATCTTCGCTTCACAAGATCAGGAAGGAGCGACATGCGCCTGGCGCAAGCGCACCCTCGCGCTCCCACAAGCCAACAACATTCTTGATGCAAACTTGCAATACTTTTCGCTTGTAGATCTCGGCCGAATGGCCGGTACTGATGCGCGGCAGCCCCAGACATCGATGGCCCAATGAGCCAAGGACTGCAGACCCTTCTCGTTCTCGCAGGGAAACGACATCATGCGGAAAGCCCGGTTACCCCAACAGACAAACGCAGACGTCACGATCCGGCAGTTTGCGCCTTCTCCTCTCAAGGCGAATGCGCTCGACTCCAGCTACTTTGGCTATTGGTCCAAAGAGGAGATACTGAGCTTTCTCAAGCAGTTGCTTGACGGCGAACACATCGGCCTGACCGCATACGCGGCGATCGGTCGTGCGGCCTGCACCCATCTTGCAGACATGGCCTTGGAGGCCGAAATGGGCCAGGGAGCGATTTGCATCCTGCTCAGAAAGGAGATTGCCGCGAGAGGCGGGACCGGCATGCTTCGCGCAAAGGCGGCGGACGCCATTCCCAATATCGATTGCAGCCTCCGAAGCCGAATAAGATTCGCAAGCCGCAATCAGGCCATGCTGGCCGACATGATCGAGGATGCCGTCGTGGATATCTTCGATTCCAAACTGAATGCGAAGCTCATCTACTTGCTGCTGCTACACCGCAAACAAGTCGAGCAGCTTGAAGCCATCGCCGCATAGCCCGCGTAGGGCCAGCAGGTCTTTCGTGTCGCGCGACACATGCAAAAACGAAGGGAGATTGTCGTGACCGCCAGAGATTCTTTTGCACAGCGGGAGAAGAGAGAGATCGACCGTCAACTGAATCGGGAGCTAGAGGACACATTTCCGGCAAGCGATCCCCCAAGATTACCCGCTTTTGCGCGAAATCGCGTGTCGCCACGGACGATACATGGCGGGGCGCCCGTTTGCCCAAGTTGCGACTGAAGCACCGATCAATCTTGTGATGTTCAATCAAACTCCGCCGACGGCGCGCGGGACGCCTCAGCGCCGATGAAGCAATGAGGTCATGGGAGGATATCATGGCCGGACCATGCGGTCTCGACTCTCAATACGATGCATTCCTGTTTGCCTCGATATGCGAGACAGACCAGAACAACTTGAGCGTCTTGTCACTACTCGCACGCCAGGACGTCGATCCCTGGCAGGAGGCGGCTCGCCTAACCAACCTTTCAAAGGCTCAGGCGATACAAAGCTTTGCCGCGACGATTTCACAATCGAAGAGCGAGCAATGGTCTTCGTCGGAGGCAATCGTGCTGGCTGGTCGCTTGATCGATCTATTGCCGTCGCATGGCCGTCCCTCATCGGCCGCGCCCTGGGCAGAGGATGGGATCGGTGGATTGACGGTGTGGGTGGTCGTCGGGGCGCTATTCATCTCGATCGCCATTTTGGGAAACAACGTGCGGAATTCGACCAGGGATTCCGGCGAGCCGATCAACGTCGTCAGCAAGACTGCACAGGCGAATACGGTCGCACGATCATCGAGTAGAATCGGAACAGATTAGATCGTCGCTCGGAATCGAGCGGACCGCTCGAGAGAAGGGAGAGGCATCGATGGGAAGCAAGATTGTCGCGGAGAACATCAAGTTGAAGCGCGCATACGATGATGTTCACTCCGGTGACGGCACGCGAATCCTGGTAGACCGTCTTTGGCCCCGCGGTGTCAGGAAAGTGGACGCCGCGATCGACCTGTGGGCCAAGGATATTGCGCCAAGCACCGGGCTGCGGAAGTGGTTCGGGCACAATCCCGATCGTTGGCCCGAGTTCCGCCGCCGTTACTCGGAAGAGATGCGCCAGCACCGCGAGCGGCTTGACGAGCTGCGCGCCCTTGCCCAACGGGGGCGTATTACGCTCGTTTTCGCAGCGCGTGATGCTGCTCACAACGATGCCGTCGTTCTTAGGGAGTTCTTGCTCGGCCGGAGCACCTCCGAGGCGTCTTAGTCTCGCTCGCATTCAAACGGTAACCGAACACGATGCGAGACTTTACTATCTCCTGATTAGCAAGGTTTTCTCGCGATCTCGATGGATCAAAGCCAAGTTCGCGCGGCGGATATCTAAAAACACACCTAATCGCAGCGCCCGCCCGCCCGTATCGGTGCGTTCAGTAGTCTCCCACAATTAAGAACCGCTATGCCTGCGCCGTCCTCATGGCCCAGCACCGCCGCCGGCAGTGGGAATTCAAGTGAGCCGCCGGGCGCGCCGCTTTCGAGTGGGGCGCCCGCGGTGATGCCGACATTCGCGCGCGCCAATGCTGCCGCATAGTTCACGCCTTGTCACATCGGCCGGCGAATCTTGCTTTTCGCCGGAGTGCTGATTGTCGGCCACATGGTCGGAAGCTAACACCTCGACCGCGTGCTCGCATCGGGCGCCGCGATCCGTTCGCACACGCTTTGCACACACGACGCCGATCACATTGATCATCCTCGTTGGGCGCCAGCCGTCTGCGCGGAGAGAATGGGGAATAACCGTCAGGGCGCCAATGATCCGTGGCCGCGGAAGCCACGCGGCCGGACCGTTCTGGCCTACCTGCTTCCCCTAGCTGGAGCAGGGCGCGTGATTTTCGGCGGATCGCTCGCGGGGAATGTTTGTTCCAGCTGCCTGTCCAATTCCTCATCCAATTCCCGCCTCTCGCGCTGTTCTCGGGTCTCGATTTCTCTTGTCACGACTAATCTCTCCTATCTCGGCGGGCATCGAAGCCCGCTGACCTGTTCTCCGCGACCGCGCTGAATGCGCGGCTTGGCGAATGGATTTCCTGCGGCTACCCTCTCGCGAGGTCATCGTCCACGACGTGGACGATGTGCAATCGTGCTTTGCTGGGTTTGTGCGAGCATGCCCGCCTGCCGCAAGGCACGACTCGAGCTAGTGGAAACGTCTGTCGCTCCAACAATATTCATTTCAACATCCTCGGGGGGCTGTAACCGCAAAGACGAGGCCCCCTGCTTCACTGCGGAACCAGATTGGGGGCTTCGGACATCCCGGGCGCGAGCACGCGATGCGGCGCACGCCCGGTTCACGAGCGGATTTGTCGATACCCCGAGCTGCGAGGAGAGTGATTGGAAACTCGATCAAACATGATTGCTCTCATGTATGCTCCAAAGACGCGATCCCAAGGCAGCTGCGGACTTTTGCCGCACAGTCACACTTCTGCGAACTCGATTCAGGCGACCATCATCAGTCGGCGTCAGGCCAGGAGGGGTTGGTGGTGCACCGGGGTTCGACAAAAGGAAATGCTGAGGCTGCGCGCTCGGTAGCCACGTCTGTGCCTCATGGGCGTTAAGCTGCTTGCGTGCGCTCAGACTTCGCCACTACAAGCACACTGCATGGCAGCTGAGGCAAGGTCGATCCATCTGCCAGGCCATTCAAGTAGCGGGCGAGCGCTCCTTGATCCCGGCGACCGACGATAATCAGATCCGCGCCTATCTCAACGGCGGCGAGCATTATCTGTTCTGCCGGCCTCCCATAGTTCAGCTTGCCTGCTGCGGCGCACCCGGTGCCCGTGAGCTGCCTCACAGCCTCGTCGAGCAGTGCCCGCGTTTCAACTCCCTGATTCACGAAAAACGATGCCCCTCCCTCGAAGGTGAGCACTTGCTCGGACGAGTCAACGATCGCAACGAGATGAACTGTCGAACCGCACGCGGCTGCCACATTCTGGGCATGAACCAGTGCGTCGCGGCCATGCGGTGATCCATCAAAAGCCAGGAGAATCCTTCTGTACATCAGAGTCCTTGGTTTGACATCCGTTGAAGCTCGGAACATCGACGGCCCCGCAATGGTTCCTCGGATGCATGGTCTGTCGGCATTTTTCCCGCTCCTGGCCCGCGGACCAAGCTGATGTCAACCTACACGTCGATCAACATTTGACAAACGAAAACCATCATCGGTTGATGCCGATTGGCCGAATGAAAATGGCGCTAGAATTCTTCAGTCTAAACGACCATAGGCGCACGACTTGCCGGCTGTTGCACCTAGCATTCTTGTCGATGAGAACTGACAACATTTTTCGTTTGCAAGACTAGCACAATGGACGACAACTCAGGAGGCCCCATGGGGACGCCGCACGCGGACGATCGAAACGGATGCAATGCCTCTGCCGCTCGAAAATTTCGCCAAGCATGCTATGGGCACCCCCGCGCTCACAGCGCCCCAACTGACATTGCTCCTTTTGGCAATTATTGTCTGCCTGGGGATTGCCCTCGTGTGGACCCTTTGGGGGATCGAGCACGAGGCGAATCCGAGACACGATAGACATCGGTCGGATTAGGTATACCCAATCGCAACCCTGCAACGAGCTGATTGGATCAAAGGGGGCGCGATGGCATCCATCGCGCCCACGTTCTCTCTTCGGCGCCCGACTAGTCTTCGCGGCCGACCTTGAGCACGGTGAGCTCGCGCCTTTCGCCGGTTCTGGTGCGGAACGAAATCGTCTGATTGACCGAAAGTCCCAGAAGTGCGGCGCCGACCGGCGTCAGCACGGACACACGTCGGCGTGCAATATCGGCATCAAGCGGATAAACTAGAACTATTTCTTCAACCTTTCCGGTCTGTTCATCCCGAAATTTCACCTTGCTGCCGAAACTGACGATATCGGGACGCAGTTTGTCTGCCGGGAGGACATGCGCCCGCTCGAGTTCCTCCCGAAGATATTCGCATACCTCGGCCATCGGCCCGCTTGCCATCGACGAGAGCGCCGATAGTCTGGTGAAATGATCAGCATCAATGGCAATCGGCGGTCTCATCTCAGCTACTCTGTCGCGCTGCATTTCCCACTCCTCAAGTCTTATCGAGCGATCCAGCTCTCTGCCAACACATCCGCTCCTAGGCCGCCTGAGGGCCGTCGTCATCGGGCTCCGGAGAGCTAGTGGAAGCCCGACCGGCGCTGCGGCAGGATTTTGCCGGAAACAACACGGGTGCTCCCGCCGGCGCCAGGACGCTTTCGACAATGACGGAATGAAGCCCTCCCTCGATACTGAAGAACTTCATACGCTGCCCAACGCTCATTCCGAGAAGGGCAGCACCAAGCGGTGAGAGAACCGATAGTTCCACCAGCCCGTTTCTAAGATCGTGCGGGCACACCAGGATTTTGCTTTCGGACTGCCGACCACCATCGACCCTGTAGGTCACCCACTCGTTGAGACACACGGCACCGTCCGGTACCTGGTTGGTTTCGAACACGACGGCTCGGCGAATCTCTGACATCAAGAAGCTGCCTACCGGATGACGTTCTTTCACGGCATCATCGGCCAAGCGTTCAAGGCGCGCATGGTCTCGTCGCGGTATTACAATCGAAGGCAAGCGCTCGGTGGTATCGACTCCGATGTTTGACATTGCACTACTCCTCAGTCTTCATGAGTGGGTAAGACGCCTTCGTCCACCTCTTGGCGCTCAGAAGAGGCCAGACATATGGTTCGCATCCTACGGGTGAGATCGATCAGATTATTCGCGTGCTGCCCCAGCGCGCCGAGCTGATTTCGATAATACGCGTCTGAAACCTCGATCGCCTCCATTCCAGTTTTGGCGCCTGCAAGTCGGGCAAGATATGCAAATGACTGCAGCGTGTTGTTACCGGCCAGTTGCACGGTTTTGCGACTATGGTCCGCAATGGTCGCAACTGCGTCATTCGCGGCGTTTATGTACAATCGCCCGAACTCTCTCGCCTCTGTCATCGCTTGACTCCTTCGGTGTTAGCTCGATATTGCGTCCAGTTGCCGGTCGCCAACTGAGCAAGCTTCGTATCGCGGCGCACCTTCGCCGACAGGCTCATGTCAAACGAGCGCGCGGCGCGTGCTACGCAACTCGTGACAGAGCAGGAAAGATTGTTGTAAAAATAGTTATGCCCGGACAACCATTAAGGCTGCCGGGTCACCTGCCAATTTGCAGGTGGCCCTCGACGCAATATTGTTGATCGAGCGCAATGATAATCATGCCCACATACTTGGCGCGACGGTCCGCTAAATCAAGATACTCCGTTTGTCCGCGCCGTTTTGTCGCGAACCGCTTCGTACCTCCGTACTTAGACACCTTCCGATCTCCGCGGAATTGAACCGCGATGAGATACGGGCTTGAATTCCCATCGCGGATCAAGTTGGTCCTGCGCGTGAAGCCCAGGCTGGAATCAACAACCAACGAGGTAGCTCTCGCCTGACATCTCAGACAGCAAAGCGCGGATTCGTGATCTGGATAGCGCATCATTCGGAGAACGCAGAGGACCCCACGGTCGTGCGGTCACGTTGGCCCTGCGGCAATTGCACGGCGCGCTTTGTAGCTCTTATCGTTGCGACTTTTGCCACGCTGCCGCATTGGATCTGTGTCGCTCAGCCCAGCATTTTCATTGCATCGAACGGTCAAATAAACTCGTTTGTCGTTGAGGGCGGCCGATGGGAAGATGCTGCTCTCCGGGAGAAGAGTACCATGACCGACGCTGGACAGAGACGTCCTGACCGACCGTCCATAGTTCTGACGAGAATGGACCGACAAAAGCTGCTCAGGCTGCTTCAAGACTTGCCGACGACGAGCGTCGATACCGATTGCCTTCTTCGAGAGGAGATTGATCGCGCCGATATGATTTCAGACACCGCCGCATGGTGTTCGGCCGTCAGACTCGGATGCGAGGTGAAGTTCGTCGAGCTTGGAACCTCACATCTTTGTCGCGGTCGTCTCGTTCTTCCGGACGAAACCAGAACCGCTCACTGCATCTCGGTTCTAAGTCCGATTGGCACCGCCCTCATTGGACTTGGACCTGGGCAGTCAATTCATTGGACCGAGCGTGGTAGGGAACGAAGCCTCGCGGTGCTTGAAGTGCGAGCGAGCGACGTATCACCGCCGACCTAATCGGCGGCACAGCGCGTCCATGCACGGTGGCGGTCTTGGTGACCGTCGGCATTAGCGTTTCGCCAATGCTGACGCGATTGCACGTGCTCTTGCTGAACGAGTCGACACGCTTTCCTGTCGAGCTACTTCCCGACGCTTGCAGCCTTGCGAAGCGCGACGAGTGCCGCCTCCAACGCCGCGGCATCAACATTTGTCGCGTGTGTGGCGTAAACGGGGAATGAGAACCGAGGCGCGCCAGGAACCAGGTGAAGTGAGCCCTCGGCAAGATATGACTGAACCGCATGCATTCGGAAGTACCCGGAACCTCCCTCCATGAGGATATAGCTCAGCGCAAGCGGACCGAGATTTGTTACGAGACTCGGCACGGTTTCCGGAAAGCTCACTGCATGATGAAGAGCGAACTCAGAACCCCATTCGACGTGAACATATCGAGGATCGTTCTCGTGATACTTCGCGAGATCGGTTGTCACGAGAACGAGTTCTTCCTCCATGACCAGATCGACCTCCAACCCTGGTCGATGTTGGGGAGCGTACATGATCGCGATATCTACAAGCCCGGCAGCAACGTGCGTAATCAAATCCTGAGGAACGTCGACGTGAACGCGAAGCGCAATGTCCGGGTGTGATCGCCTCAACGCCCTGACCCACTCGATTAAAAGCGGCCGCCATAAGCTGACTTCGCTTCCAATCGTCAAGACAGCGCTGTGTCCTTCCGGCACTGCCACTTGCTGTTTGGCGCGCTGCCACAATTGCACGAAAGTCGGTGCGAAACGAAGGAACTGTTCGCCAGCCGGGGTAAGGCTCGCACCGCCCTTGTTTCTAACGAACAGCGGGCGCCCGAGCTGCTGCTCGAGGAGGCGCACACGTGCGCTGACCGTGGTCTGCGCGACATGCAAACGGTCGGCAGCTTTGATGAAACTACCGGTTGACACAATCTCGATGAAAGTTCTGGCGAGTTCGATATCCATCGTTTCCATAGCATAATTGATGCAGCAAAATGTCAATTCAATTCGTTTATTTGCTTGTTCGTACGATGGGCGGGAATTGACCTACGGCCAAGCCAGTCCTCATGGTCTGCCTGGCCGACACAACGGATTGGCCATGCAACGGGGAAACCACTGAGCTGGCGCGCGACGTAATGGCAGGCAAGCGCCGCCGCAAGGAAAGGCCGTCCCGATCCCAAGCAGATCAAGATCGAGTCCGACCGCATCTTCTTGCCAGAGGACGGCTGGATCCCGATCGCGATCCATCGACCGATCGCCGGCAAGATCAAGAACGTCACCGTGTCGACCATCACCGGCGGATGGTTCGTGTCGGCGCAAACGGCGCTGGAGGCTATCATTCCGGCCAACTCGCGCCCCGCGGTCGGGATCGACATCGGAGGCGTCCAGTCGACGGCTCTCTCCGGCGGGACAGTGCTCGGCATCGCGCGGCCAGCGCAAACCGAACTGCGCGGCTGGAGGCGCCTCTCGGACCATCCATCGCGCCAGGAACCACGGGTGGTCGTAATCTAGAACCTGAGGTCAAGCAGATGGCGAAGAAAAGTCGCGGCAGAAGCTCCCGGATCGAGCCAGACGATCGGCCGGAAACGCCGGTCGATATCGAAATATCTGGAGATGCCGAAGTAATCTGCGCAACCGATCAAAGACGGCGGAGAGCGTGTCAGTCAACCCCCATTGAAATATGTACCGTTTTTCAATTCAGCACAGGGCAACCTACGATCTTGGCTACGGGTAGCGACGCCCCACTTCAAGCATCAGAGGCGCGATAGATGACCCGTGAAGTCATCGACTACTTCTCTCAAGTCCCAAAGGCTTCGCGAGAAAGTGTGCGACAGCGGCGCAAGCTGCCGACAATCTGCAGCTCTACGACACGGCCTCGGCGCTCGGCGGCACGTTCAGCGCGGAGCACGGCGTCGGCCGTTTTAAAAGGCACCTTCTGGAACGGTACGGTGATATCGGGCGTATCGCGGCGATGCGCCGGATCAAAAGCGCCTTTGATCCAGCGGACATCATGAACACCGGCGCGATCGTTTGCCCATTGGGCGAGAAGTCTGCCCGTTGAACCATCGGCTGGCGAGTTGGCGACGCTTTCCAAGCGGTGGGGCTTCGGCAGGTGCACCTCGATCAGCCAAATCGTCTTGTCCATAAAGAAAGAGCCACTCCGAAGGAGTGGCTCAAGTTGGGGAGGAAACGCCCCTTAGGGACTGCTAAAATCGCGATCAGGTCCCGCACGCAGATGAGGATCTTCGAGCACAGCTCCGAATCCTTTGCTCGCCAGGGTACGCGTCGGGCCTGACGTCCGGCTCGTCTTCAGATGGCGGCAATGTCCAGCTTCGAGCCGTCGACCAGACGCGACAGCCGGAACGGTGTGGGATCGACGCAACGCGTGTCGTTTACGACAAGCTCTGCGGCCAGATAGCCGAGCCCCGGGCCCAGACCGAAGCCGTGACCCGAGCAGCCCGCCGCGAGAACGAGGCCGTCCACCCCGTCCACCTGCGACACCACAGGCACTGCGTCCGGCGTGCAATCGACGAAACCGCCCCAGGCGCTGTCGATTTTGATCTCGCCGAGTTGGGGGAAGGTTTTCCGGACACTCTCCACCACTTGGCTCACCAGCCATTTCAAGGGCGGCGGGTCCAACACGCGATTCTGTTCGAAGATCCGGTCGTCGTTGGTCAGCAGCGCCGGCAATGAATCCGGCCCCGAAACGAACGATTGGCCGATGCCGAGCCTGACGTTCTTCAGGCGACGCAAGAACTGCGGCATGAATTCCCGGCTATACCGGATAGCCCGGGGCGTGATTTCGAGGTTCGCCTTGCCGCTGATCGCAAGCGTGTAGCTGCCGTCCAGTCGGCGCGTGATCGTGCAGTAGGGTGTGGAGACCGCCTCGCCTATGTTAAATGTCGGCGTGGAACGCAGCGCGGTCTGCCGGATGCTCGCTTGGGGGAAACTGACCCCGAGCGGCCGAAGGAAGCGCGAGGACCAGGCGCCGGCGGCGCACAGGACCGCGCTGGTTCTGATGTAGCCCTTCTCCGTGTGCACGCCCGCAATCTTGCCATTGGCCAAGTCGAGCGCCCGCGCGGCACATCCCTGGTGGATCGTGGCGCCCAGAACTCTGGCCCCCTCAGCGATAGCCGGCGCGGCGAGCGCAGGTTCGGCCTTGCCGTCTCGCTCCGAATAGGTCCCGCCCACCCATTTGTCGCGCGCTTCGGGGACGCGCTCGGCCACCTCCGCCCGACTCAGCACGCGGGTATCGACGTCGTACTCCCTGGCGACCTCGCGCCACTTTTCCCAGCCGGCGAGCACAGCCTCGTCGTGGGTCGCATAGACGAGACCGCAGCGACGAAATCCGAGGTCCCGATTGATATCGCGCGTGAGTTCGTCCCACAGCCGCATGGAGAGCACCGATAGCGGCAGTTCGCGCCGGTCGCGGTTCTGCTGGCGGCACCAACCCCAGTTTCGGCTTGATTGTTCACAGGCGACGTGGCCCTTCTCGAGGAGCGCCACGGAGAGGCCGCGCTTCGCCAGGTAATAGGCGGCCGTAGAGCCGAGGATGCCGCCGCCGACGATGACGACGTCGGCCTCGGCCGGGAGACGCTCATCGCTGTGAATGCGCTCGACGTGGGGCGACATGTTCCAACGAACCTTGGCTGCCAAGAATGCGGAAGCAAACTTCCGATCAGGCATTTCATCGCATCGTGCGCTCGGTAGAATGTGCTGAAATCATCCAGGACTTCGCAAGATATTCGGTTTTTTGGCCGCTTGATTGAACGAAGCTGCTCAAGCGCGAGAGTGATATCGTCCGCGCGATCCTGCCGGAACAGCGCCCTTCGAGCACCGCGCCGATTGCGTTCAAAACCAAATCGCCGCGTTCGATCTTTTCGCGAACATGCTAAAATTCCCCTATTCGAATGGATTGCTTCGGTAGATCGCTGGCTTTCACCGGTAAAATCCGAGGACGGCCTTGGTCTCAAGATACTCCTCCATGCCCTCGATGCCGTATTCGCGACCGTTGCCAGAACGCTTGTATCCGCCAAAGGGAGCATTGGGGTCCCAGTCAGGATAATTGAGATGAACTTGACCCGACTGGATCTGCCCGGCGACGGTTCGCACCGTGTCCATATCGGTGCCCTGCACGTGGGCGCCGAGGCCGTAGACGGTGTCATTGGCGATCGCGATCGCCTCGTCCACGGTGTCGTAGGGAATGATCGACAGCACCGGGCCGAATATCTCCTCCCGCGCGATCCTCATGTCGGGACGGACGTTCGAGAAGATGGTCGGCCGCGCATAGAAGCCAACCTGAAGATCGCCGGGCCGCCCGGGGCCGCCGATGACGAGCTTGGCGCCTTCTTCCAGGCCGACACCGATCATGGCCTGGACTCGCTCGAACTGTGGACGGTTCGCAATCGGACCATGAGTCGTGTTTTCCGCAAGCGGATCGCCGACCACCAGTTCAGAAGCGGCTGCCGCTGCCAGGTTCTCGACCTCTTCCATGTGTGAGCGAGACACGAGCATGCGCGTCGGCGCGCTGCAGGATTGGCCGAGATTGCGGAAGGCGGCGGCGACGCCAAGCGGAACAGAACGGCTGAGATCGGCGTCCGGCAAGATGATGTTCGGCGATTTTCCGCCGAGCTCCTGGGCAACGCGCTTGACGGTGGGCGCCGCCGCTTGCGCCACGAGCACTCCTGCCCGCGTCGAGCCGGTGATCGAGATCATGTCGACCAGCGGATGCGACGCGAGAGCGGCGCCAACGATCGGACCTGTCCCATTGACGAGGTTGAAGACGCCGGGCGGACAATCGGCATCGTCCATTACCTCAGCGAATAGCAAGGCGCTCAGCGGCGATAATTCGCTCGGCTTCAACACCACCGTGCAACCGGCCGCAATCGCCGGGCCCACCTTCGCAGTAATCTGATAAAGTGGCCAGTTCCATGGCGTGATGAGGCCGCAGACGCCGATTGCCTCGCGCATGATCGCGGTGCTGCCGCGCGCGGCGATGAACGGATAATTCGCGAGATTGTCGCGGGCGACGCGGATATGCTCGGCGGCCAACGGCACCTGAGCGCGGCGCGCATAGGTGATCGCAGCTCCCATCTCGCAGGTAAGTGCCTGCGCGAACAGCTCCAGCCGCTCAAGGAGCAAAGCGTGCATCCGGTCGAGCAGCGCCGCCCTCTCAGCAGGCGGTGTCGTGGACCAGCCGGCGAAGGCTTGTCTGGCGGCTGCGATCGCGCAGTCCACATCATCGTCATCGCCGAGCGCGACGTCAGCGATCGGCTGCTCCGTCGCCGGATTGACGACGGTTGCTGCTGACGCGACTGATCCGATCGGCTTTCGCCATTCTCCGTCGATGTAAAATTTTCCGAGGAAGCCGGCTTCCGTCAGATGTCGAAGGGGCGAGGTCATTGGAAGCGATCCTTGATCCGGTAATGGGCGCCGATTAGCGGCAGGAACCAGGGGCCGGGAATGGCCGGCCAGCCCTACCAGCCGCGCATGCGGGGCCATCGGGCGTGAATCGCGTCGCTGCTGGCGGAGACGACGTTGTACAACTCATGTTGCGACGCCGTCGCACAGGCGTGATTGGGGAGAATCCTGACCTTCGCGCCGATTGGAAGATTGGGCAAAGCGTGCGCCGACCCGGGCCTGATGGCGAGGATCCCGTGCTCCTGGCTTGCTTGCGAAGCGATCAGGTCCGGATAAACCTTTCCGGCCACGTCGCAGACCAGACCATATCCCTGGTCGACCCGCTGCGCCGCGGTGCCGCGGTCGCGCGACAGCGCCATCCATCCCGCATCGACCAGAATCCAGCCCTTCTCGGGCTTCGTGCCGATCACGGTGGTGAGCACCGAGATCGCGATGTCGTCCGTCGTGCAGACACCAACACCGTGCATGACCAGGTCGAAGAACATGTAGACGCCGGCCCGCATTTCCGTGACGCCGGTCAGGTCTTCGGCAAAATGCGCCGTCGGGGTCGAGCCGACGCTCACGATGGGGCATTGGTGCCCGGCCGCCCGCAAGGCCTCCGCCGCGGCGACCGCCACAGCCCTCTCATTCTCCGCGGCCGCGGCGAGAGCCTCGGGCGTGAAGAGGCTGTAGGATTCGCCGGCATGGGTGAGGATCCCTGCGAGCTTGGCGCCGGCCTCGCCCAGCGCGACCGCGACTGCAATGAGCTTTGGATCGTTCGCGGTCAGCCCGCCGCGGTGACCATCGCAGTCGATCTCGATGAACGCGGTCGGTGCCACACCAGCGGCACGACCGGCGGCGCCAAGCAGTCTCGCCTGCTCCGGCGAATCGAGCAGTACCTTGAGGTCGACGCCTGCTTTGCGCAGACGCATCGCTCTTTCAGCTGTGTGAGGCGCCAGGCCCACGGCATAAGTCATGTCGCGAAAACCGTGCCGCGCGAAGTACTCGGCTTCCGCCAGCGAGGAGACGGTGATCGGCCCCGATCCGGACGGATAGGCCCGTCGGGCCACATCGATGGATTTCGCGGTTTTCATGTGGGGACGCAGCACGACGCCCCGCTCCGCCATGCGCGAGGACAGGCGGGCGAGATTGCAATCGAGCCGATGCTTGTCGAGCAGGAGAGCCGGCGTTGCCAGCCTGCCGAGCGTTGCAGCCGTCTCAGAGGTCTTGTGATCCGTTCCGCTCATCTCCTCGCGTAGCACGTCGATATCTCCTAGCCGAACGACTGATTGGGAATCGCAAACACGCGCGCCGGCCCGCTCGATGGTGCCGGCGTACCCAAGATCATGGTGGTGGCATCGCCGACCTGCTCTAGGCCGACGCCTTCGAGCCAATCCCCGAGTTGCGATGTGGCAGAGGTGTCGATGCGGACAAGAACACTGCCGAGCCGCGCGAGCGCAGCCTCGATCAGAGCCTGTGCATCGGTCGCGGTTTCGGCGACGACAGGACCGATGACATACCCGCGGCCGAAAAGCCGGGAGATGGCGTAGCCGCGGGCCATGCCGTCACGCTGCAGGATATAGCCATCACCGCTGTGGAGCAGCTTTTCGAGCATCTGTCGTCTCTCCAAACCCGTAGCGTCGCGATCGAGTCGCATGATCACCTCGAAATCCGAGGCAGCCATTGGCCTGACGAGCTCGGACGGCCGCAGCTCATGGCGTCCTCTGGGAATTCCTTGATGCTGGTGGATGACCCCGATGGGGACGAAACCGCGCCGCTGGTAAAGCGCCTGGCCTTCGGCGGTCGAATTCAGCGCAATGCTTCGTGGACGCGCGGACGCCAGCAGCGCATCCATCAGCCGGGCCCCGTAGCCACGGCCTTGAGCGGCTTTCGCGATGATGATCATCCCCGCGGAAGCATGGGTCTCGCCATAGGGCCACCAGGCCGCGGTGCCGATCACCACTCCGGCGCGCTGCAGAACAAAGCCTTGGCCCAACTGTAGCGCGACATCCCAATCCTCGAGCCGATAGGGCCAGGACATCTCCTGCGAGAGCTTTAGGGCGCCTTCCAGATGCGATCTGGCGAATGGAAGCAGCGCCACGTCGTTGTCGCGATCCAAGGCCTGGTAAGCTGCCGTTGACATGATGGGGCGAAGTCTTCTTGCTCGGGTTGCCCTGACCAGGCGCGAGTGCCTGACAGGACGAGGACCATGGGGTGACCCTCGCATCATCTGCAGCGTAGCTCAGGCTCGACAGCATTACGCAATCAGACGGGAACAAAGTTCGGCATAGTATTTCGTTGATGATCCGACAGGAGGACCAATCTGCTGTCAGTTCGCATCGTGCACAATATCGGCGATGTAGTCCTTGACCGCCTGTGTATCCGGGGGAAGGACTTTGGCTCGCCGCGGCAAGTCTTCGATGCCGTCGAAACGTTGCGGACGATCCGGCTCGCGGCCCAGCGCCTCCCTGATCGTCGCCGCGAATTTGACTGGCAACGCTGTTTCGAGCACGATCATCAGCATCTCAGGCGAGGTGTGCATGCGCGCAACCGTCACCCCATCGGCAGTGTGGGGGTCGATCACGGTGTTGTAGCGCTCCCAAATGTCGCGGATGGTGGCAAGCCGGTCCGCATGGGTGCTCTTGCCGCTGCGGAAGCCAAAACGGATTGCTGCCTCCTCGAAGCGGTGACCTCCACTTAGGTCGAACGTCCCACGTTCCCTGAGCTGATCGTCAAACAGGGATTTCGTCCGTCTGGCATCGCGGCCGAGCAGATCGAACACGAAACGCTCGAGATTCGATGCCTTGGAAATGTCCATGGATGGGCTCGAGGTTTCCAGCGTGTCCGCCCGGCTTCGGACGCGATAGGTGCCGGTGCGGAAAAACTCGTCGAGCACGTCGTTCTCGTTGGTCGCAAGAACGAGATTGGAGACGGGAAGCCCCATCATCCGCGCAACATGCCCTGCGCAGATGTTTCCGAAATTCCCCGAAGGCACTGCAAAGCTTACACTTGTCGCCCCCCGTTCGGACGCCTGCAGATAACCGGAGAAGTAATAGACGACCTGCGCAAGCAGCCTCGCCCAGTTGATCGAATTCACCGCACCGATCTTGTATTGCTGCTTGAAGTCCAGATCGCTCGCCACCCGCTTGACGATGTCCTGGCAATCGTCGAAGACGCCATCTATCGCGATGTTGTGGATGTTGTGGTCCTGGAGGCTGAACATCTGAGCTTGTTGAAAGGCGCTCATTCGTCCGCGGGGCGAGAGCATGAACACCCGCACCCCTTTCTTGCCGCGCATGGCGTATTCTGCCGCGCTTCCGGTGTCGCCACTGGTCGCACCAAGAATGTTCAAGTTCTCCTGCCGGCGCGCCAGCTCGTACTCGAGCAGATTGCCGAGCAACTGCATGGCCATGTCCTTGAACGCCAACGTGGGACCATTCGACAGCTCCTGGAGATAAAGTCCCCTCTCCAACTTTCGCAGCGGCGCGATGTCAGGCTTTCCGAATATCTCCGGCGTGTAGGTCTTTGCACAGATGGCTTTTAGGTCGGCGGAGGGAATATCGCCGACATAGAGCGACAGGATCTCGAAAGCCAGGTCGGCGTAAGACAGCGTACGCCACGCATCCAGCATGGCGTGGTCCACGCGAGGATAGGTCTCGGGGACGTACAGCCCGCCATTCGGGGCGAGGCCTTCAAGCAATGCCTCGCAGAATTGCTTGCGGCCTGAATGGCCGCGCGTGGACACGTACTGCATCGTCAATCTTCTTTCGAGAGGCGGAAGTGCCTCCGGAAGTCACACCCTGGGTTGTAAGCTGTGCTGCCGGCCGTCAACGGCTGGCGCGCCACATCGCGATCCGGTCACGCATCCGGTAGCCCTGAACGAAGGCAGGCATGAACCACGGATTGCCTCGATAGAACGGGATGAAGGCCGGTGGCCTGAAGTCGAACGCGGTGCGCGCCCGCTCCTCGTGTCCCATGAGCTTGCGGGCCGCATGCATACCGACCCATGGCGCCCAGACCACGCCCGACCCGCAGAAGCCGCTGGCATAGACGATACCTTCCTTCTCGAAGATGCGCGGAATCATGTCGCGGTTCATGGCCACATTGCCGAACCAGCTGTGTGAGAGGCGGACGGCCTCCAGCTCAGGAAACAGATTCACCAGGCCCTTGCGCAGAAGCAGCTTCGGAGCGACGGGATCGCCGACCCGAGAGCTGTCGCGGCCGCCGAGCAAGATGCATTTGCCATCAGGCGAGGGCCGATAATAGAAGCCGACCTCCCGGTTCTCCGTGATCATCATGCGTTTCGGCATCAGCCGCGCCATGACTTCGGGCGCAAGCTCCTCCGTCGCAATGATCCGGCTGCGAACCGGGACCAGCCGGCGGCGTAGGAAGGGCACGGCGCCATCGGTGTAACCGTTGGTACACACCAGCACCTGACGCGCCTGCACCGGACCGGCCGCGGTGACGACGCGGAAACCGGAGCCATCTCTGTCGATCGAGATCACGGGCGTCCGCGCGTGGACTGTCAATCCGGAAGCGAGCGCGACCCGCAGCAGTTCGGCGTGGAATTTCGCCGGGTGCAGCCCGCCGATGTCCATCCGAACCGTACCGCCGCGATAGACATCGGTGCCAATGTACTTGCGCTGCTCGGCATAGGGAACTGCGCAAGCTTCGATTCCAAGTTTCTTTGCGAGCCTCTCCGCGGTGCGCGCCATGGCCTCGTATTGCTCATAGCCGAAGGCGCCCTTGAACTGCCCCACCGGCTGGAAGTCGCAGGCGAGGCCTTCCGTCCTGATGAAATCGTACAGGAACTCGCGCGCGGCCTTGCCTTCCGCCTCGATCGCCAGCGCCTTCTCTTCTCCGAACCGGCGCGTGAGCGTCGCGTAATCGGGTCGAATGGATCCGCTGGTGATACCGCCGTTGCGCGTCGAAGCTCCTTCGCCAGGGTCCATGGCATCATAGGCCGCAACCGAGCGGCCCTCGCGCGCCAGCACCAGACCGGCCGAGAGCCCTGCATAGCCCGCGCCCACGATCAACACGTCGAGCTTCTTGGCTATTGGCTGCTGAGGCGGCGGCTTAAGCGGCGCGGCTTCCCACCAATAGGGCGTGGCCTTCTCGGCGACTCTCGGCGCGTGCATGGCTTTGCTTCTCGTATGGTTGATGGGTTCAGCCGCGACTCGGTTGAAATCGTTCAGATGTGGTCGTTTCGAACGTCGAGGGCATCTCGCAGACCGTCACCGATGAAATTGAAGCTCGTTACCGCCATCGTAATGGCGGCACCGGGAATGATGGCAAGCCAGGGAGCGCTCGCCAGATATTGCTGGGCGCCATTGAGCATGTTGCCCCAGCTGGGTAGCGGCGGCTGGATGCCGTAGCCGAGAAAGCTGATATAGGCCTCCAGAAGGATCGCGCGCGCGACGGCCAGACTTGCGGCGACGATGATTGGACCCATGGCATTGGGCAGGATCTCGCGGAACATGATGTGCGCCCTGCTGAGCCCCACCATGCGCGCAGCTTGGACGAACTCGCGCTCGCGCAGCGAACGGACCTCCGCTTCGACGATTCGCGCAGTTTCCATCCAGCTCGTGACCGCAATGATCACGGTGATCATCACCGGGCTCGGCCGCAGCGTTGCGGCCAACGCCAGCACGAGGAAGATCGAGGGATAGGACAGGAAGCCGTCCACCGTCCGCATCAGCGCCGCCCCGACCCAGCCGCCACGATAACCGGCCGTCACGCCGACCAGCGTCCCGATCAACGTCGACAGCAACATCGCGGAGAATCCCACCGCCAGCGAGACGCGCCCGGCCATCAACAGCCGCACGGCGAGGTCACGCCCCAAAGGATCCGTGCCGAAGTAATGGTGGCCTGTCAGGGGCGGAGCAAAGCGGGCGCGCAGATCAATATGGAGCGAGTCGTAGGGCAAGCCATAGGGACCGATGGCGCACGCCAGCACAAGCAGGGTGATCATCGCGATTCCCAGGAGTGCCAGATGGTGACGCATGAAGCGGTTAACAGCACGGCTGTGCCACCAGCGGCTCGGAGCTGCGTGCGCGACGATGGCGGTCATATCTACTGGCTCCTCTTATCTGGCGTGAGTCCGCAGGCTCAGGCCAGGCGAATGCGCGGATCGACGGTGGCGATCATGATGTCTGCGATCAGGTTGCCCAACACGACCAGCATGGCCGAGAAGATCAACAGCCCCATCACGACCGGATAGTCGCTGTAGCCAAGGCTGTCGAGAAACAGCCGACCCATGCCCGGCCAGGTGAACACGGTCTCCGTGACCAGCGCGCCGGTGAGAATGCTGGGCAATTGCATCCCTGCCAGCGTGATCATCGGCAACAGCGCATTGCCGATGACATGTTTCAGCAAGATGCGGCGTTCGCTCACGCCCTTGGCCCGGGCCGTCTTGACGAAATCCTGACTCAACGCATCGAGCGTTGCGGTCCGCATGTAACGGCTCCAGATCGCGACGTGAACGAGCGACAGCACCAAGCTCGGCAGGATCAGGTGATGCAGGTAGTCCAGCACCGAGCCGTCGCCGATCGTGTACATGTTGCCTGCGGGCACCCAACCCAGCTTCAGGGTGAAGATGTAGATGCCGATCAGGCCGAACCAGAAGGTCGGAACCGACAGCGCCACCATGGCGCCGACCGTCGCGCAGTAGTCGAACAGCGAATAGCGGTGGGTGGCGCCGCGGATTCCGATCCAGGCACCGACCCCGATCGCGAATGCGGTGGACGTACCCATAAGCAGTAGCGTCGCCAGCAAGTGTCGACCAATCACAGCCAGCACCGAAGAGCCATCGCGGAACGAGTGTCCCCAATCGCCCTGGAGCAGCCGCCAGGCCCAATCGAGATACTGCATCCATAGCGGCCGGTTCAACCCGAGCTGCGCTGCGAGCCGCTCCACATCCTTCTGGGTCATGCCCGGATCAAGCCCGAACTGCGCGAGAGGACCGCCCGGCATGAGGTTGAGAACCGTGAAGCCGATGATCGAGACGATCACCAGCAGCACGATGCTCTGCAAGAGACGATTCAGCAGGAAGGCGGACATTCGAGTCCTCCATTAGCGTGACAACACCGTCCGCCGCGGTCCGTAAGGCAAGACATCAGCTCGCCCAGTACCAGGCCAGCGCGTTCCAGGATTCCGTGCGCGTGTTGCCGTTCGGCACGAATCCGTTGATCCCCTTCTTGAGACCTTCGACCGAGTTGCTCTGATACAGCGGCAGGAACGGCAGATCGCGACGCACGAGTTCCTGGACCGGGAAGTAGATCTCGCGCCGCGCTTCCGGATCGAAGGTGCGTGCGCCCTTATCGAGCAAAGCATCAACCTCCGGATTTGCGTATTGCGCATTATTCGAGCCGCGGCCCCCCTTCGCTCCGATCGAGCGCGAGTGCAGGCGATTGGTGACATCCGGGTCGGCGCCGATCAGATAGGTGCTGCCGACGATCACGGAATCGAATTGCGATTGCTGCCAGAACTCGCCCCACATCACGGCGGCGGGCAGGTTGGATATCTTCATCTCGACGCCCAGTTGCGCAAACGTCTGCTGCAGGAACTGCTGAACCTGTTCGCGAAGGGGATCGCCCGACGTGGTCGAATTGGCGAAGGACAGACGGACGCCGTTTTTGGCGCGGATACCGTCCCGTCCCGGCAGCCAGCCTGCCTTCTCGAGAATCTGGCCCGCGCGGTTGAGGTTGAATTCGTGAAGTGGCAAATGGGCGTTGAAGTAGAAGGACTGCCTCGGCATGAAAGTTTCTGTCGAGGTCGGCACTCCGTAATAGAGCCCCTGTATGATGGCCTCCTTGTCGATCGCCGCGTAGAGCGCCTCGCGGACGGCAAGTTCCTTGAACTGCGGTCGTTCGAGATTCAGGTAAAAGGACTCGAACGAGGTCCTTGGGATGAGCGTCACCACGCGGTTCGGCAGCGCCTTAGCTTCGCCGTAGTGGTCCGGCGTGATGTAGGGCTGACCCACGAGATCCACGTCGCCGCTCTTGAACTGAGTATAGAGCACGGTGAGATCGGGAATGTATTTGAAGACCAGCCTTTCGATGTGAGGACCCCCACCGAAATAGTCGGGGTTAGCCAGGAGCTCGAGATGATCGCCGGCGACTCGCTGGCCCCACTTGAATGGGCCGGTGCCGACCGGCGCCTGGTTGAAGGCGGCGTTGTTTGGATTGGTTTCCTTCTCGAGGATGTGCTTGGGCACGATGAAGGTTTCGGTCAGAAACGACAGATACGGCGCAAAGGGCTCTTCCATTCGCCACGAGATCTCCGCGGGCGAGATCACCGTGATGTCGCGCACGAGAGCATGGCCGGCCGTGCGCCAACTTCGGAAGCTGGGATTCGTGATGAGTTCGAGAGTGAACTTCACGTCCTCGGCGCTGAACGGCTTGCCGTCGTGCCAGCGGACATCGTCACGCAAACGAACGCGCCATTTGAGACCGTCCTCTGAAATGCCGCCGTTCTTCTGGTCCGGCACTTCAACGGCAAGGTTGGGCTGAATGGCGCCTTGAGGATCGATGCGGAAGAGCGCGTCGAACACCGAGAAGTGCACGCCGTCATCGACTTCAATGTGTACCATCAGCGGATTGAAGACGGTCGGCTCCTGTCCAAGCCCGACGATCACGCGGCCGGTCGGCTTTGTCGGAGAGGTGCGAGCGAGGGCCGGATTACCCAACAGGTTTGATCCGGCCAGGCCGGCCGCCCCGGCGATCATCAGTTGGAGTGCGCTGCGGCGCGAATAGATCGGTGCAGTCCGAGCTTCAGTCATGACCCCTCCTCATTTGTGGCTATGTCCGGCCAATGTCGATTGATTTCCCACCGCGCGGGCGCTGCTTTGCTGCTCGCCGGGGATCGCAGCAACGAGTTCTCGCGTATAGGCCGATTTTGAGTTCAGGAAAATCTGCGATGGGGGTCCGTGCTCGACGATCTGCCCTCGATGCATGACCGCGATTTCATCGCAGATCTGACTGGCCACGCGCAGATCGTGCGTGATGAAGATCATCGATACCCCGGTCTCCCGCTGAATCTGGTCCAGCAGCTTCAAGATCTGCGCCTGAATCGATACGTCGAGCGCGGAAACCGCCTCGTCCGCGATCAGCAGCTTAGGCTTGAACATCAGCGCTCGAGCGATTCCGATGCGCTGACGTTGACCACCGGAGAACTCGTGCGGATAGCGATCAAAGGTTCCCGCATCCAGGCCGACATGGGCCAAGAGCTCACGCCCCTGCTCACAAGCCAGCTTGCGAGGCACCCCATGCGCAATTGGACCGACCGTCAGAATTTGACCGACCGTCGATCGCGGATTGAGCGATGCAAATGGATCCTGGAAAATCATCTGGATCTTTGGTCGAAGCGGCCGAAACTCGGCTTCGGATAGCCGGGCAAGGTCGCGTCCCTCGAAGAGAATAGAGCCGCCGTCGCTGTCGAGGAGCTTGATCAACAATCGCCCGAGCGATGATTTACCGGAGCCGCTTTCTCCAACGACGCCCAAGGTGCGTCCCGGCGAAAGCTCGAACGAGACGCCATTGACCGCGGGTACGATCCGCTGCCTGCCGAACAGCGCACTGCCACTGCGGTAGGTCTTGACCAGATATTCGACTTTCAGAATGGAGGACGCGGCCGCAGCTTCCGCCGGGACGCGGTCCTTGCCCGTCAGATGCGGCACGGCCGTGATCAGGCGACGCGTATAGAGATGGTTCGGGGACTTCAACACCTGCTCGGCGCTCCCCTGCTCCACGCAGTGACCCTTCTCCATCACCACAACGGAATCGGCAATCTCAGCCACAACTCCGAAGTCATGGGTGATAAACATCACGCTCATGCCCTTGCGGCGTTGAATATCGCGGATCAGTTGCAGAATCTGCGCCTGGGTCGTCACGTCGAGTGCGGTGGTCGGCTCGTCGGCAATCAGGATCGCAGGCTCGAGAGCCAGAGCGATGGCGATCATCACCCGCTGTCGTTGCCCGCCCGACAGCCGAAACGGATATTGATGATACATGAGCGGCGGATCCGGCAGGCCCACCTCAGCCAATAATTCTACGGCGCGGCTACGACGGGATTTCGGCGTTCCCGCACCGTGCGCCGCCATCACTTCCTCGATCTGCGCGCCCACCGTCATCAGCGGATTGAGCGCGGAGAGCGGATCTTGGAAGATCATCGAGACGACACGGCCACGGAGGTCTCGCAGCCTCTCCGGCGAGAGTCCTACGAGATCCATCCCTTCGAGACGGATTGCTCCCGAGGAGACCCGGATCGACTTGGGCAACAACCCCATGATCGCATTGGCCGTGACAGACTTGCCAGAACCGGATTCTCCTATGATGCAGAGGATCTGGCCGCGCTTCAGTTCAAAGGAGACGTTCTCGATCGCGTGCGCCCGCTCCATGCCCGGCGGCAAGCTCACGGTCAGGTCGCGGACCGCGAGTGCCACATCTTGCGAGGCTAAAGGCTGCGGGGCAGAGGTCATCTGAACATTCTCCCCTTTCAAGCGCGTCCCGTGATCCCGTTGCGGATCGGCTCTTTGGCTTCTTTTACCGCCGCTACGCTCGGACAGGTCAACAACTCGTCGCTCATTCTGCCATTCTCCGCGCGGTGAATACGACATGATTCAGAGGTGGCTGCTCTACAGCCAAAGGCGTCGCTGAGCGCGGGCGATCAGTCGAATGGAGCGCTCGAACAATGAATCGAGGTCCGAGAGGCTGCCATTGGCGCCCAGCTCGATCGCTTCGGCAAAGGTCTCCTCCCTGACAAGGCCCATCGCGCGTCACCTTTTGAATTTCTGCCCGTTGATCGCCATTGATCCGGTATTTACAAGTCTGACGGCTTCAATCACCCGGGAGTCGCCGAAACGCGCCAGATAGGCAGCATGAAGTTCTAAAAACGAAGCCCGATTTGGCATTTCGGTCTGCGGCTGCCGGCGCGCAGATGCGGCTGGGGTTTGCCTGCAGGCCACGAAAAGGCAGATCCGATGCAGAGACCATCCCAGCCTCCACGCCTGCGAGATGGCGTACAATCGAAATTTCTTCGCAATAAGTGCCTGCACCACAAGCCGCAAACCGCAGGATATTCCGCCCAACCACGAAAGTCCGCAACGTGCGTGCCGCAACTGCTCGGATACGATACGGCGACCATCGGAGTCCCTGCCCCATGAACGCGCCACTCATGCATATCGAATCCAGTCCATCCCTGCCTCCAGAGGCAGACGTCGTGGTGATCGGCGGCGGCGTGGTGGGCGTGTTCACAAGCTACTATCTCGCGCGTCGCGGCCTCAAGGTTGCCTTGCTCGAGAAGGGCCGCGTCGCCGCCGAGCAGTCCAGCCGCAATTGGGGATGGTGCCGCCAACAGAACCGCGATGCACGCGAGCTGCCGCTTGCGACCAAGAGCCTCGATCTCTGGGAACGAGTTGCCCAGGAAACGGGTGAAGACACGGGCTTTCGCCGCTGCGGCCTATTGTATTTGTCGAACGACGAGAATGAGCTGGCGGGCTGGGCCAAGTGGCGAGACTTCGCCAGGACCGTTGGCGTCACGACGCATATGTTGAGCTCGGAAGAGGCGAGCGGTCGGGGCAAGGCGACGGGTCGCAAGTGGAAGGGCGGCGTCTTCTCGCCGACAGACGGGACGGCGGACACTTCAAAGGCCGTCCCAATCGCCGCGCGTGCGATCATGGCGGCGGGCGGCACGGTGCACCAGCTCTGCGCGGCGCGCGGCATCGAGCTCAGTGCCGGCCGGGTCAACGGCGTGGTGACCGAGGCGGGCACGATCCGGACGAAGACGGTGGTCATGGCAGGAGGCGCATGGGCATCTTCGTTCTGCAACCAGCTCGGAATTCGCTTCCCGCAGGCATCCGTGCGCTCTTCGATTCTCGCCCTGGCCCCGGGCGCGGCCGGCCTGCCTGATGCCCTTTACGCAGGGCTCGTGTCGGCCACGCGACGCGGCAATGGCGGCTACACGCTGGCAATCAGCGGGCGCGCGCGACTAGATCCGACACCGCAGCAATTCAGGTTCGGCCGCGAATTCCTGCCCATGTTCGCACGCCGCTGGCGAAGCCTCAGCCCTGGAGCCTTCGAGGGCATGCGGCAAGGTCACGAATCCCTGGCGAAATGGAGGCTCGACGAGGTGACCCCGATGGAGCTGAACCGAACGCTCAATCCCCGCCCCGACATGAGGCAGATTCGGCTGACGCATCGACGCGCGTGCAAGCTGGTCCCCGAGCTGCGGCACCTCGCCATCTCAAACGTCTGGGCCGGCTACATCGACAGCACACCGGACGGCATTCCGGCAATCGGCGAAGTTGAATCCATTCCAGGCTTCATCCTTGCGGCGGGATTCAGTGGCCACGGCTTTGGGATTGGGCCCGGCACCGGGCACATGATCGCCGACATCATCACCGGTCGTGCGCCAATCGTCGACCCGCGTCCCTACAGACCGGAGCGGCTGAAAGGGAGCGCCTGGGGCAAGGTCAGCGAGTTCTAGATCCGGTGTCTGCCCCCGTTGGGAAAAGGTGCCGGTTGATGCTATGACACTACGTATGACGCTGGAGCCAAGTCTTGACGCCGTTGTCTTCCCCCATCTTGTGGCATTGCTATGAAGCTCGATAAGATCGACATCAGGATTTTATGCGAACTGCAGAAGAACGGGCGGATTTCCAACGTCGAGCTCGCAGAGCTGATAAACCTATCCCCGAGCCCGTGCCTGATGCGAGTCAAGAGGCTCCAGTCGGAGGGCTTCATTACCGGCTATTCCGCCCAGATCGATGTTGCCAAGCTCGGGCAAACTCTGACTGTCTTCGCTGAAATCACTCTCAAGAATCATCGGCAAATTGATTTCGCTCGCTTTCTCACGACGATCGAAAAGATCGATTCGGTCGTCGAGTGCCATCTGGTTTCGGGCGGATACGACTATCTCGTCAAGTTCATCACGGCAGGGATCAGCGAATATCAGGCGGTGATGGAGCGTCTGGTCGAGATGGATATCGGTATCGACAAATACTTCAGTTTCGTCGTGCTGAAGTCGCCGATCGTGAAGTCCCATTTGCCGCTCGAAAGCATCTTCAATAGCTGACAATCGGGCGCAGCGATCATCCTTTCATGGCCGCGCGAACGTCCTTGTCTTCGAGCGTCTGGTCGAGCGTCTTCCTGGTCCGCTCGATGATGCCGTCGATGTCCTCATCCGTGCAACACAGCGGCGGCGCATAACCCAGCACGCCCTGGGCAAAAGCGCGGATGACGAGACCGTTGTCCCAAGCGCGGTCGAAGATGCGGCGCGCGGCGTCGGCTTCCGGCGGAAGTGGCGTCTTGAGCACTTTGTCGGTGACAAGCTCGATTGCAGCCAGCATGCCGCGACCCCTGATATCGCCGACAAGTGGATGATCAGCCAGCGCGCGAAGACCTTCCATCAGGCGGTGCCCGGCCTTGCGGCCGTTGTCGAGCAAGCCGTTCTCGTAGAGGTCGAGGCACGCGAGCCCGACGGCTGCGCTGACGGGATGGGCGGAATAGGTGTAGCCGTGACCGACGGCGGCCTTGCCGGCGCCATCGGCAATGGTGTTGTAGACGCGGTCCGACATCAGAACCGCTCCCATCGGCACATAGCCCGACGTCAGTCCCTTTGCCGTGGTCATGAGATCCGGCACGACGTCGTCCTCTTCACAGGCGAAGAGCGGACCGACACGGCCAAAGCCGGTGATGACCTCGTCGGCAACGAAGAGAATATCGTGCTCCTTGCACACATCGTGCATGGCCTTCAGCCAGGACGGCGGCGGAACGAGAACGCCTCCCGAGCCCTGTATCGGTTCGACATAGAAGGCGGCAACGCGATCGGCGCCGAGTTCGGCGATCTTGGCCCGCAGAGCGGCGACCGATGCCGCAATGATAGCCTGGGGATGGGAACCGACAGGATTGCGATAGGCGTAGTGCGATGGGATCTTGTGTTGCCAGCTGTGGGGCACCCCAAAGCCCGCATGAAAGGCGGGCAGCGCCGTCAAGCCGGCCCCTGCCGTCGACGATCCGTGGTAACCAGACTCGAGGGAAATGAACTGGTCCTTCTGCGGCCTACCTTTGGAATGATAGTAGTACCTGATGAAGCGGATCGTACTGTCGATGGCATCGGAGCCACCCAGCGTGAAGTAGACATGGTTCAGATCGCCAGGCGCCAATTCAGCCAACCTGGCCGCTAGCCGGATCGCCGGGTCCGAGCCCAAACCGAAATAGCCCGTCGCATAAGGCAGCTCCTGCAGCTGCCGCGTAGCCGCTTCAACGACGCTGTCCTGTCCGTAGCCGGCATTGACACACCACAGACCCGCAAAGCCGTCCAGCAATTGACGTCCCGAGACATCGGTCAGCGTCGCGCCCTTGCCTGACTTCAGCACGCGGACGCCCGTCGCCTCGTGGCTTCGATAAGAAGAGACCGGGTGAATCAGATGCGCGCGATCGAGCTCAATTAGCGAGTTGCTCAACATATTGTCCTCCAGATCGGCCGCGATGTTTGTGTGAGCAGCCCGTTGTGTCCAGGCTCAACATAAGTTGCCGAAGACAGCAGTTGCTCCCAGGCAGGACATGGACGGAGGCCGTTTTGACTTTGATTGGGCACCACTGCGGCATCTTATGCCGGCATGGTGCGGCGACGGCATTGAGGCTAAACGAGGAGAGCCGTCGTCGCGCAACTCTCTGCCACGGCTCCGATGCGATACGACACAATCTGCTCCCGACCACCGCGACATCGGCGCATTATCTCGTCGGCTGCTCGCTATGGTGCGCGTCGTACCGGCAAGCGGTGCGAGATCGCAAGGATCGGAGCTATGGCGACATTCAGACCGAAATACATCACCTTCGACTGCTACGGCACGCTGACCAATTTCGACATGGCCGGCGCGGCAACGCGAGTCTATGGCTCGGAGCTTTCGAGCGCGGCGATGGCAAAGCTCATCAAGGACTTTTCAGCCTATCGCCTGGACGAGGTTCTCGGCGCCTGGAAGCCGTACTTCGAGGTGGTGCACAACGCGCTGGAGCGCGCCTGCAAGCGCAATGGTGTCGTCTTTCAGCCGGAGCATGCCCAGCGCATCAATGAAGAGATCCACACGTGGGGTCCACATGCCGACGTCCCGGCTGGTCTGGCCAAGGTTGCCAAAGAGATCCCGCTGGTCATCTTGTCGAACTCCATGAATAACCTCATCATGTGCAACGTGGAGAAGCTCGGCGCTCCCTTCCACATGGTCATCACGGCCGAGGAGACTGGCGCCTACAAGCCGCACATGAAAGGCTTCGAATACATGTTCGACAAGCTGGGCTGCGGCCCGGAAGATATCACCCACGTCTCCTCCTCGTTCCGCTACGATCTGATGACCGCCTACGATCTGGGTATCGAGAGCAAGGTATGGGTGAACCGCGGTCACGAGCCGGCGAACCCCTTCTATGAATACACCGAGGTCGCTGACATCGGAGGGCTTGCTGCGGCGGTCGGCCTGGAGCCCCTGCGCAAAAGTGCCTGAGCGTATCTTTTCAGGTTCTCTCGCGGCGCTGCAGCTCTTGGAAAGCTCCTGTAGAAAGGAGCGCCGTGAAGAAAAAGGGGGCGGTTCGACCGCCCCCTTTCTTTTTGCGCCACCGATCCGATCAGTCGCTCAGTCCAGTCCGCCGACATGGAGCGCCTTAGTCTCGAGATATTCTTCTATCCCGAGCTGAGATCCCTCGCGTCCAAGGCCCGACTGTTTGACGCCGCCGAATGGCGCAACCTCGGTCGAAATCAGGCCGGTGTTCAAGCCGACCATGCCGAACTCCAGCGCTTCGGCAACACGCCAGGAACGCTTCAGGTTTTCGGTGTAGAAATACGCCGCAAGACCGAATGGCGTACCGTTTGCGATCGCAATCGCCTCGTCCTCCGTCTCGAATCGGAAAAGCGGCGCGACCGGCCCGAAGGTCTCCTCCGAAGCCAGGAGCATCTCAGTCGTCGCGCCGCCGAGCACGAGAGGCCGGGCATATTGTCGGCCTTCCGGCACCGCCTCACTCTCCGAGATGATCTTTGCGCCCTTGTCCAGGGCATCCATGACGTGCCGCCTGATCTTGTCGATCGCCGCGCCATTGATCATCGGCCCGATTGCGACTCCTTCTTCCGTACCGGCGCCGACCTTCATTTTCGCGACCTTGCCGGCGAGCTTCTCTGCGAACGCATCGTAGACGCCCGATTGGACGAGAATGCGATTGCAGCAGACGCATGTCTGTCCGCCGTTGCGGAACTTCGACGCAATCGCGCCCTCGACGGCGCGGTCGATATCGGCATCGTCGAAGACGATGAACGGCGCATTGCCGCCGAGCTCGAGGCTGAGCCGCTTGATGTTGTCGGCGGCGCCTTTCATCAGCAGCGCGCCGACGCGGGTCGATCCCGTGAACGAGATCTTGCGGACGGTCTCATTGGCCATCAGCTCCTTGCCAATGTCCGCCGGCATGCCCGTCACGATGTTGATAACGCCAGGTGGAATCCCCGCCCGCTCCGCCAGCACACCGATCGCGAGGGCCGAAAACGGTGTGAATTCAGAGGGCTTGATGACAACGGTGCAGCCCGCGGCAAGCGCAGGTGCCACTTTGCGTGTAATCATTGCGTTGGGGAAATTCCAGGGCGTAATGATCCCGCAGACGCCGACCGGCTCTTTCAAAACCAGAATGCGGCGATCCACCGTGGGTGACGGGATCGTCGATCCGTTGATCCGGCGCGCCTCTTCCGCAAACCATTTGATGAAGGAGGCCCCATAGCGGATTTCGCCGAGCGATTCCGCCAGGGGCTTGCCCTGCTCCAACGTCAGCAACAGCGCCAGGTCCTGCTCGTGGCGCCGCATAAGGTCATACCAGCGCTCCAGCAGAACGGCGCGCTCCGCATGAGCCGTGGTCTTCCAATGCTTGAACGCGTCGGCCGCAGCGTTGATGGCAGCCCTAGTCTCCTCGCACCCCATATCCGGGATGGTGCCAAGAACTTGCTGGCTGGCAGGATCGATGACATCAACCGTCGCCTTCGCACTCGCGTCGCGCCAGTGGCCGCCGATCAGTGCCTGCTGGCGAAACAGATCCTTGTCTTTCAGTGCAACCATGTATTTGTTCCCTTGCCCTTGGGGTCAAACCGCCATCACCGCCGGATATGCGATTGGCGAGACAAAGCCGTCTCATCTGAGCCATACAGCATCGCGCGCCGCATTTTTCATCGAGAAGGAAGCGTCTGACGGCGTTGAATCCGGTCAGATGGGATCTCGAAAGTCGATTGTTCTGGCCGTCGTTTAGTGAGGCCGCCGTCAGGCATCGTGCTCAGTCATAGTGGCAGACATAGATCTTCCGCACGGTCTCGATCGTGCGCCAGACGCCGACAAAGCCCGGCTTCATCACAAAGCTGTCGCCGGCGCGGAAAGTCTTCGTCTCACCACCTTTTTCCTCGATTTCGATAAGACCTGAGATGATGTGGCAAAACTCGAAGGTGGTGCCCTTGATGGAATGGGTCTCGCCGGGGGTTGCCTCCCAGACGCCCGTCAGCACTTTCTCACCCTTCGAGGCATCCTGCGCCCAGGTCTTGAAGGACGGATTGCCCGAAATGAGCCGTTCCGGAGCTGGCACGGCCTTCTTCGGTACAAAATCCGGATTGGTGTCGATGGCAATCAGAAGTGACATGGCATCTTTCCTGTTAGTAGCCGAGCGTTCGATCGACGAGGCCGATCGGATTTCGTCCGGCGCGGTGGCGCCGGATGTTCTCTATGACGAATTGCGCGGCGGTATGCGGTTGCGTCACGGACGCGATATGCGGCGTGATGATCACCTTCGGATGCAACCAGAGCGCATGGGCTTCCGGCAACGGCTCGGGATCGGTCACGTCGAGCATCGCTGCGGCGAGGCGCCCGCTGTCGAGCGCTTCGATGAGTGCGCCCTGGTCAAGCTGCGGACCACGGCCGACATGCAGCAGCCTTGCTCCCGCCGGCAGGAGAGAGAACAGCTGTGCGTTCAGGATGCCGCTTGTTTGCTCCGTCAGGGGAAGAAGACAGACGAGGATATCGGTTCCTCGCAGGAAGTCGCCAAGCTGACCATCGCCGTGGAAGCAGGTGACGCTCTCGATCTTCTTGTTGCTGCGGCTCCACGCGAAAAGCGGAAATCCAAACGGCTTGAGGCGATCAATCGCAGCTTGCGCCAACATGCCGAGGCCCAGAAAGCCTACGCGCCGATCGGCCGCCTGGGGCATTGCAAGAGCCTGCCATAGGCCTCTTCCCTGCTGCTCCTGATAGGCAAGCATCTCGCGATGGAGTGTCAGCACCCCAAGCACGACGTACTCCTGCATCATGCGTATGATGCCATCCTCGATCATGCGCACGAGCTTGACGTGGCCAGGTATGGTCTCCGGCTTGAATTGATCGACCCCCGCACCGATGGAAAAGAGCATTTCCAGATTTCGAAAGCGCGAGAGATCGTCGGGCACGTTCCAGGTCAGTAGGTACCGTACCTTTTCCGGCTCGAAGCATTCGCTGGAATGATAGAATTCGAGCTCAGGGAGCTCGCGCGCAAAGGCCTGCCGGAAAATAGCCGCCCGAGCAGCATCGGAATTGAAAAGGAACGCCATCGACGTGGTCCTCTTAGGTCCTCGCCCGGGATGCGGGGCGTTGAGACCGGCCAGGCCGACCACCGAGGGCTGGAAAGGCGGCGAGCCCTCCAGCGAAGCCTTCAACATTCACTGGGGCTCACCCTGCCTGCTGTTGCCGGATATCGATAGGCCGCAACCAGTAGCTTTCCCTGCTGAATCGAGTTGCACTGGCGGCGGAACATTCCGAATACCGCCTGCCAAACAGGCGAAACCTGCTGGCCTTCCGCGCTACGCTGCTGCAAAAGAGGGCTTGTGCGGCACGCAGCAGAAGGCCAGGCCGCGGGCTTTGAGTCCCGCAAAGGAACGGATGAACTGAATGGGACGAACGGTACGCGTGAAGTCCTTTGAACTAGTGGCCAAGGACATCAACGGCGTTGATGTGAAGCTGCTCCACGCGCTTTCGATCGGTGTCGGCTGGCCGCATCGCCCCAAGGACTGGGATTTCCTACGCCGCGCCGGCCACGGCATCGTCGCCGTTGATGGCATAGGCCGCGTTTTCGGCAGCGCGATGTGGTTTCCTTATAGCCAGGAATTCGCGACGATTGGTCTGGTGATCACATCGCCTCGAACCCAGGCACAAGGTACTGGCCGCTGGCTCATGGAGCAGGTTTTCGAGCGGTGTGGCGACCGGAATTTGACCCTCAACTCAACCCATGCCGCCTATCATCTGTATCTGTCGCTGGGGTTCACGAAGGAAGCCACTGTGTATCTGTGGCAAGGAGAGATCGTCTCACCACCTCCGCCGGTGCCGGGTCTGGCCGGTGAATTGAGCTCGCTGTCCACTGCGAACATCGGAGAGATCGCGGCACTGGATGAACGCGCGTTCGGAACTAACCGGCAGAAGCTGCTTGCATTGCTTTCTGAAGGTGCGTCAATCTCCGTCTTGCGCCGCGGCGGAGAGGCCGTCGGTTTTTCCATGAAGCGCGAATTCGGGCGTGGTCATGTGATCGGCCCCATCGTCGCCAGCAATGATTGTGACGCGATCCATCTCACCGCCGTGCATCTTAAGGCTCTCGCGGGACAATTCGTCCGCGTCGATACGCGGGAGCAGACGGGTCTGTTTGCCGACTTCCTTCAACAAAGCCGCCTCGGGATGACCGACACCGTCACAACGATGTCTAAGGGCCGGCGATTTCTGAACCGAAAGGAAAACAAGCCGTGGGTTTACGGGCTAGCCGGTCACGCGTTGAGCTGAGGCTATGAAGCGAAGCTCCGTGGGGACTGGTGCCAACGGCGCCGATCGCGACCCTACAGAGACGGGCCGTGGCTAGGGCGGCTAGCGGAGGGGACGAGTCGCTCGCGAAGCGGACCCAAGCGCACGAATCGTAGTTTGGCGTAGAAATCGTGCAAATGGCGGAGAGAGTGGGAGTCAAACCCACGATTTTCGACTATCCCGCCTCGAACAGCCGAGACTGCACGTAAGCACTCGCCCGCCTCCTGGCCTCGCAAATTCAGATCATGCGCATGCGCAACAAGCCTGCTTACGTTGGCCGTGGTGAGATTTTTCTTGATCTCCCGGTGCACACGTCGTGCACACGCCGCCTTCTAACCGATTGAGAAACTTGAACTCTCGCTCCAATCCATCATGGGCCAATTTGAGCAACCTCCAGCCAAACGACGCAAGCTAGAGCATGCCGCCAGAGCTCCTCCCAATGCGGCGAGAAAGACACCGAGCGAGAACGCCAAGATGAGGGTCCGGTTGATATCGATGCCAATTGACTACGCCATCTCGCGGTCGCTGGTGACCGCCGGGATCAGGCGCCCAAGCCGGATATGGTTGATCAGGAACCGCAGGCCGATGACGACGAGGATGGCCATCCCGACAAGCAGAATCTGGTAGCTTGGATTCATGACGCCATCAATGCTCGACGTGCAAAGCAATCGTATCGGTGCATCTTCGTAGAACGATTGCAAGCAGATCAGGCGCTCGAAGTCCTCCAGAAGGCGGCGAAGTCGTTCGTCTGTAAGGCGAACCGTTGTGCGCGGTGCCCCGCGCATAGGGCTTGTGCTACGAAACGATATCTGTGGTTCCGATGTCCTGATCCAATGCTGCCGCCGTTGTCCTCAATTGACATAGGCTTTGCCTTTCGGCACGCTTTGCGCCCACGGAAATGGTGAATGATTTACAGACCCGGCGACGTCGGCACGCAAACGCAACGTGCAAACGACCGTTTGGTGCCCTATTCGAAGCCGCGTCGGCGCACCCGCTAAAGTTGATAGATGACTCTTTCGAGAAAAACTATCGGCCAGCCTGATCAGCCGATGGGGCGTGATCCGTTCCACACCGCCGCTCATCGGCCGGTGGAGCGTCACCTCGCCGAGAACCAAAAGCCGGAGCCACGCGCCGAGCAAAGCAACAAAGCACCTATAGTCCATCCGGCCCAGGAGGCCTCTGCTGCGTCATCCGCACATTTCGGTTCTGCACGAGGTGTGTCCGCCAGTGTGACCGCCTATACAGATTGGATGAAGCGAGGACGCCAAATTTGGCACGAGCATTTGCAGCGCGGTCAACTACCCGAGGGGCCCACAGGGTCGATGGGAAACATCGAGCGCTGGTTGCTCGGATTGCTGAGCGTTGTTGTTCTCGTGAGTTGCGTTTGCGCGACGATTGTCTTCACGCAGGTCAAGTCGCTCAAAGTGGAGATCGCCACGCTGCAACGCGAGATCATCGCGCTCAAGCTCCGCGTAGCCAGGCTTGATCAGATCGCAACCGCCAACGAGGCACGTGAGAAGCCAAGCAGTGAACCGCCTAAGCCGCCGCCAGAGACCCGGCCTGATCAGGCTTCGCTCATCCTGTCGCGCGAAGAGATTCAGCTGATCCGCGACTATATCAAGCCTGCCCCGGTTGCGGGGTCCGTGACTGAGTCGATCAAGGTCGGCGATCCCGTCACGGGAGAAACCATCCCCTTCCCTTCTCCGATCACGGAGAAGGTGCGGAAACTGCTTGGCGCGAGATTTACCATTCGCAACGGCGTCATTGTCATTACGCGAAATGGGAGCCACTACGCTGATGCTGTGATCGGGTCCAATTGACGAGCGGCGGTCCCAACGCCCCCTGCAACGACTGTGAAGCTTATAGAATGGCGCGCAAGGTTCGATAACCGATCTGCACGTTCAAGGGCGAGCGCCAAAGCCCGCCTGCAATGGCTTTGCAGGCAGTTATTCGACTTATGGCTGGTTGTTCGGCGGCCGTTCAATGAACCGTCGGCTGCCGTTCAGTAGCTCAAGGTTATTGGCGATAACCGGGTTGCCTGGATCGAGCGAATAGGCCTTCTCAAATTTCCGCCGCGCCGCACTCAGATTGCCACGCAGCATGTACGAATATCCCTGATCATTCAGGACTTGCACGGTTTCGCCTCCCAGCCGGATCGCCTGGGCATAAGCCTGGTCAGCCAGATCAAAACGACGTATCCGATCATAGCTGGCAGCCAACCCGATCCAAGCTGTCACGTCCTTGGGCGATTTCTCCACGCCGTCCTTGAAGTAGCGTTGTGCAATCCCGTAATTGCCGCGGTTGAAATGCTCCAAGCCGAGCCGTACCGGCTCGTCCGAGGGATAATATTTGACGTCGGTCGGCTCCTGCACGGGATCCCCGCCAGGCGGCTCGACGGGAGCCACGACGGCAGCCTCCCTCAGTGTCTGGTCACAGGCTGCAAGGCCTATCCCTAACCAACAACAGGTCAGCATCAAGAAGATGCGCCGCATAGGCACTGCCCCCACCCGGATCAGCGGCCTCATGGAAATATCATTGCTAAATTACGCAAAGCCAACGCCCCTTCGCCCCTTACCTGCCTGGTGCACCGCCGACCGGCACCGATACTCCAGCAGTCGATCCAGCCCCCAATCCGGTTACGTTGACATTCTGAGTGACGGGAGGCCGCTGGCCCATTTGTTTCGTCGGATCGCCCATGTCGGGAAGCTGATCCACCGGCTGTTGCGTGTTGCCGTAACGCGAAACGGCTGCCCCCACGCGCCGCGCATCGTACGCGATCCTGCGATCACCGACGTTGCGCGGCCATGGATGGATTGTGTGGGTAGCGGCGTTAACCTCTTTGGCGTTGCCGGCGCTCATCGTGATGGTGTCAGAACGCTGGAAGTAGCGGTCGACCTCGTCGTGACCGGCTAGCCCGTAACATCCCCCAAGCAGGAGCGGTGCGAACAGAGCCAAATATCTGATGGTCATCTCTCGCTTCCTCTAGTTCAGCGTTTTCACGACCGGCTGCTCGACAGCAGCGGCCGGAGCTACAACGGGCGCCCTGACTTCAGGAGCGATGATGTGCCCGTACGGCCCCTTCACGTCGCCGCCGGAATTGACGTAGTCATTGTAACGCTTGCGGACTTCCATCTGGCCATTGAGGAAAAAATCGACGTCGTTGGCCGGCAGGCGCGAGTCGAGCGGTGAGGCCAATTGCTGACCGGGCGCCGCCGGCGCGACCAGGCGCGGGGTGACGATGATAACGAGATCGGTTTCCTCCTGCTGGTACGACTTGCTGCTGAACAGGCTTCCAATCACCGGCACTGAGCCGATCCACGGCAATTGCGAAACGTCCTGGCGATTGCGGGTCTGCAGCAGGCCGGCAACTGCAAAGCTCTGGCCATCGCGCAACTCGACCGTGGTGCGCGCGTCGCGTCGGGTGAGGGCCGGAACGGTCGTCCCCTGAATGGTAATCGCATTGGTGAAATCAAGTTCGCTGACCGACGGCTCGACCCGAAGATTGATCACGCCGCGCGAGAGCACGGTGGGGACGAAGGCGAGCTCAACACCGAACTTCTTGTATTCAATCGTGATGGTGGGAAAACCGTTCGTCGTCTGAGTCGGTATCGGCACTGGAAATTCACCGCCGGCCAGGAAGCGGGCGGCATCGCCCGAAAGCGTGGTCAAGTTGGGCTCCGCTAACCGGCGAGCCAATCCCTTGGTTTCCAGCGCCGAGATCAACAAGTCCACCGAGCCGCCGTTGCTCGTCCGGATGATGCTGGTCAACAAGCTTCCGAACGGTGCCGGAGCTGCACCGCCCGCAGTGCCAATAAGCGTATTCAATGTTCCGAGCACCGGCAGGCTACCCGTTGGGGGAGCACCGACATCGCCGTTGACGCCTCCGATTGGTTGCCGGCCGGTCACGCCCGTCACCACTCCACCACGCCCCGTGTTCGCGACGTTGGTTCCGTTAGCGTTCGCCGCATAAAGGTTCACGCCGAGGTCGCGGCCGGCCTGCCGAAAGACCTCGAGAAAACGCACCTCCAGCATCACCTGCTGCGGCGCCGCGACGCTCATGGCGTTGACGACGACGCCCCCTTTCGCAACCGTGCTGGTGGCGATCGCCATGGCCCGCTCGGCGGTAACGGCGTCGGCGGCGGTTCCGCTGAGCACCACTTGCCCCTCGGAAGCCGACACGCGGATACCCTGCCCGCCGGTGCTGGTCCGGATGTTCTGCTGCAGATTGCCGGTATCGATCACGACCTCGACGTCAAGGATCCCGATCTGCTTCATCGACGAATCGAACAGGATGACGTTGGTGGTGCCGGTCTGCTTGCCCTGCACGTAGATGAGGTGATCGCTCAGCGACTTCACATCGACGATGTCAGACGAGCCCGCCACGATCGTCGCAAAAGCCGTGTCGACCTTGAAGGTGCGCGACTTGTTGACGACGACCTTGACCCGCTGGACGTCGCTCATCTCGCTGACGATGACGCCGCCGGAGCCCCGCTTGTCTGCAGCCGCCGCGCGGTCAGTGAACCCAGACGAGGCGAGCGCTGCGCCCAGACCCATCACGCCGAAGGCGAGAAGCTTCCCTACCTTATTACCCCAAACGCGACCGCCGCCCATCCGAGTTCCCCTACTGCGATCCACGCAGATCCCGCAAATCTACGTGCTCGCCGTCCTCAACATTTCCCCTCTGCTCACCACGTCGCAGAGCTTACAATCTGTCCCACTACAATTCGTTACCTCGTGTTTCCAACATCATCATCCCTCACGCTGCCAGCTTGCAAGAAGAGACACTTACCGCACTGCCGCAAGAGCAAAGAAAACTCTCCATTGTTGCCAACGAGCATCATTCGCCATGGTTGTGCGGAACTATTCTGGAGCACATCCACGAGTTCCCGTCGTCGCTTGCTATCGAATGACGTCTTGTCGCATGCATGGAGATTCTTTGGGCCAAGCGCAATTCGCTCTGGCGCACTTCGATGCCCGTGCGTTTGACCGACTCGACCAGCTTCCTGATTGCCCGGATCGACGCGCGGATGCACGACGGCTCGGCCGCGAAGCGATGCCGGACGATACACGTAAGGCATTCTGCCATATTGACGGACACAGCCTGCCAGATCGCGGGGGCGCTCGCTGAGCAGCGACCGCTCCCAGCGGCGGTGCCCCGCTCGCGAGCACACCCGGCATCGTCTCAATCGCCATAACTAGGGAGCTCGGGTGTTCATCGGTCGGGAGTGGCTAGAAGGGAATTTGAGTGGACGCGCTCGGCGCATTAAGCGCTGTGCCCCATATCGGCATCAGCATGGTAAAGCTTGCCTGGGAAGCTGTAACAGTCAGATTGGTGCTGCTGGACCCCACGGTCAACGTTGGCGTGAGACCGCCGAAAAACAGGAAGGGGGCCGCAACTTTCCTCTGTGCGACAGGCAGGTAGGTATCGATATCGATACAGCCGGAGGGTGGTGTGTTGTTGATTACGTCCGGCGTGTAGCACTTGATCATCGTTGCCCGGGCGCCGGCGCTCGCGAGCGTCCGCAAGGACTGCATCGTGATTGCATAGCGCCCGAGATCGAAGATGGCGAAGATCAATGTGAAAAGCGCTACGAAGACGAGGACAAATTCGAACGCCGCGACACCGCGATTGTCGAGTTTTCTCATCACTGCACCAAAGCGATAACTTGGGTGTAAGCAATGGGACCACACCCTTGCGTACTCAAGTAGGGGGTACCGGTCATGGTCAATGTCTTGGCGATCACTTCTGAGCAGGTCGTATTGTCGGGTTGAATCGTCCCGCTGAACGACACATCTGCTTTGGGAAAGTACATCGCGCCCGCAAGCTTAATGACGCCGTTGCCGCCGATGTTGACGTTCGCAGTCGTTTGATCGTCAATCAGAACTCCATTCAGAGCAGGAAATGTCGGATTGCTAGAAAGGGCGGAGAGAACGATATTCCCGCCATTGATCGTGAGATTCGAATTACCGAGCAACACGATGTTGACACCTACGCCCGTCACGGTTGCGCCGGTGATGTTCACCGATGCATTATAGAAAAAATATGTTCCTGACGCAGTAAAGGTCACATAATCTTGGTTGCCCCAGTTAAAGTTTCCAGTATACGCGCCGCTGCTGTCGTTGGGTGCAAGGTTCCAACACTTGCTGCCGTTGGGATACGGTGGCGATGTGACGGGGCATGTAACCTTCGTAGACGCACTGGTGGTAGTTCCGGTCCTTGTGTTGATCGACGAGGTGGGATTGTTCAATCCCTGAAGTGGATCTAGAGCAGGAGGCATAAAGTAGTTGTGCGTTACGCCGGGATTAGCGCAGGTACTGGTTGGAGAACAACCAGTTGCACCGTAAACTGCCCATCCCGAACCGCTGAAAGATGGCGTGCTGGCAAATTGAACGCTAGCATCCGACATCAGCGGGCAACCCGTTCCGTTGTTGCTGGCGGTACCACCAATTTTAAGCGCCCCCCCACCGTTCGGATCAGGTCCAAGCGCCAAGGCGCACACCTTGCTCGGCTGCCGAACCAGAGCAATGGCTTGGGCGGGGATGTTGACGGTGGTCAAACCCAGCACTGCCGCCAAGTAGGCCGGTTGTTGCTGGCTGGTCCTGGCGCGAACGGCGTTGCCGCTTCCTGCCGCCGGCGTTGTGAACGTGCCCGCATTGTAATCGCCGATATCGATCTGCACGGCCCGCGAAACTCTGTTCGGAAGACTGGACGGACACTGCCTGTTGGGATAGGGCGTGCTGTCGTTTGGATTTGAGTTGCAGAACCCGTTCTGTGCCGCGAATTCCTTGCCGAAATAATCCACCGTTGTTGGGCAGGTCGCACCGGCGATAATGCAGGCAAGCCCCAAGGCGCCCGAGTAGGCCGCCGCATCGGCGGCGTTCTGCGCTTGCTGCCTAGTGACGTACCACGATCCGGCCTCGGCCCCGAGTGCGACCACTCCGATGAGCGGCACGAGAGCGATAACTGTTGCGAATGCGGCGGCGCCTCGTCGGGAACGGAGCAGATCACGCATGGAAACACCTACTGGAAGCGTTCTGAGTAAGGCAGCGTGTACGTGCAAGTGGTGGGACACAAAATCGGTCTCAATACAATCGGGGCTAAAGTGACGGTTGTCGAAAATGTAAAGTACTTGGGAATCGAAGTAACGTTGCTTGAGTTGCAGACGGCGTTCGCATCGCCGCACATCACTTGCAGATTGCTGATGGGAAAACTGGGACCAGCCTTTGCAAGTGCGCTTGATGCCCAACTTGACGTATTCGTGACGTCAGGCGGCGGTGAATACTGAATGTATTGCCCGAAGCCGCGCAACGCCGACCACCCGGAAATAAACTGGAAGCCCGCGGCGGCCACGTCGGCGAGCGGCATGAGCAGGAACGCCACCAAAAAAAAGTAGACGATCATGGTCTCAAACGCGACGGCGCCGCGTTGATCCACGCCGAAAGACTTCTTGTGGCTCATGAGCCTACCTCGACAGATACTTTCCGTTCCGATCGTCGACCGGATCAATAGCACTCACCAAACGTAGGGGATCATTCTCCAGCGTGATGCTTCGTAACCGGAATATTCAGGGCAGTTGCGCCGAAGCAGATCCTCTTCGTAATAAATTCGGCAAATCTGGACGCCGATATGCAAGACGAGCAAGACCACTGTCAGCGGCGACAGGCTTCTCAACACCACACCCAGCACCGCGATTTCTTCCGCAAGATAGAGCGGGTGCTTGATCCACCGATACGGCCCCGTTTGCACCACGTTACGCGCCTGCGGCACCAAGCTGAATGACCTGCCGAGATGTCGAATGGTGACCAGCATCATGATCATGCCGATCAACACGCAAGCGGTGGACGCCAGGTTTGGTAACGCTTTGTCGGTTTCGCCGAAGAAGGCGATCGTCCATGGCATATAGGTGCCGACGAACGCCGCTATCCTTGGGAGAAGCCCATTCGCTTGGGCCTTTGCCGGGGGCCGCGTGATGATCAACGACGCCAGGAGCACGTAGAAGACAGCGAGGCAAAAGCTCGACAAGAACGACGGCCAAGGATCACCAGCCGATGATCCGATCCTGATGGCGACGCCAAGTGCCAGCAACATGAACCACATGCCGCCGAACAGTTGCATCGTCCGATCGTAAGAGGTTTTCGACAGGGCAACCGTGCTCATGGCTACTTACCGAAGCTGGCGAACGAACGCACGAGGTGCAGAATGGGACTTCCGCCCAAAATGACGAACATGGCTGGCAACAGGAACAACACCATCGGAATGGTCAGCTTGGCGCCTAACTTGTGTGCTCTTTCTTCAAGCTTGGTAATACGTTCTCGCCGGAGGTCGACAGCGATACTCCGCAGAGCCTGGCCCACCGGCGTTCCGTATTGCAGGCTTTGGGCGACCATGGTGCCGAATCGGCGAAGCCCGTCTGATGTAGATCCCAATTTCTCGAATGCGTCGCTGCGGCTTGGCAGTATCCGGAGATCATCAAGAAGACCGCTCAAGACCCGGGCTATAGCGGGATTGGTCTCCTGCATTTCTTGCGCGACACGTGCCAGCCCGCTTTCCAGGCCCATTCCCGCTTCGCTGCACACAACCAGCAGATCGATCATATCGGGTGTGCCTAGTCGAATGGCAGCATCAAACCGCCGCTTCAGCACCGCCAGTATTAAGCGGGGCCCCACAATCCCGATAGCCACGCCAATAAGCGTGAATACCAGCACATCCAGCAGTGCCTTCCCGAAAAGCTGAGCGACGCACCCGGCGATGATTGGGCATAGAACCATGCTGACGGCTTTGACACCGATCCAGGTCGACAAGGCTCGATGATGATTGAAACCTGATGATTGAAGGATCGTTCGTAGCTGATCCAGATTTTCCTCAGCGTAGAAGCGGCGATACCGCATGCCGAGTGACGAAAACCAGCCAGTCAGGTCCTGGAAGGGTGCTGACCGGCCAGCAACGCCCATCACGGCGTTTGACACCCGTACGTCCAACGTACGAATGTGTATTTCGCGGATAATCAACATGCAGGTCACAGTTCCAGCTGCTACCGCGAGGGCCACCAGACCGAGACCAAAAGTCATAGTTCTGTTTCCCTTCTGACCATCCAACTTATCACCATGGCTCCGACAAGCACCGAGCCTACTGCGTAAGCCAGCAGCTTGTTTCCGACGGGATCAGTGAACAACAGATCGACCGTCTGCGGATTGGCCGCGTATAGTACTCCACCTCCAATCAAGGGCGAGACTGTTAGAGCTCGCGAGGAAAAGATCACCTCTCCTGCGAGCGCCTTTGCGCGACCAGCCAGCGCAACACGCTGCCTCACAGTGTCTCCCAGATTCTGTAGGGTCTCGGCCAAGCTGCCACCGGACTTCAACTGAACTGCAAGCGTCACTGCGAACATCGCATACTCCGCCACCTGCGTTCGCTGATAGACAGCTTCGACAGCTTCCTCTGGAGGTCTTCCCAGATTCACTTCGCTGCATACGATGGCAAACTGCCCAGCCGTTGGCTGCGGCATATCGCGCGCGAGGGCGCGAAATGCTTCGTGCACGGGCAGTCCCGATCGAACGGTACTCGTTACCAGCTGGATCGCATCAGGCAGCTGTCGAAAAAGCTGAAGGGCGAAGCGACGCCGCTGCCATCCAAACAGACCTCGCATCACGATGATGAGTGCAATTGAAGCGGCAATGGCCCCGTAGAGAATGGAGTATCCCAGCAGGCTATTCGCATAGAGGATTGCCGCTGCTCCGAAGGCACTGGCAAGCAGCACATAGGCCGGATGCCAGATGTAAGTTATTTCCGGACTGTAATTGGCTAGGCGATGGAGAAACAGAGACCGGGACCCGGTCTCCAGGCGGCGAATGGATGGCAGGTTAGCTGGATGCGAGGTTGGCAGAGCAACCGCCAGCTGGCGATTGATGCGTCTTTCCCGAGCGTCGAGCCACAACGAAATGGCTGCGGCGCCCATCGCGAGCGCCAGAACAGTGACGATCACGGACTCCAGGGTCATATTTGCCTCATGGCCTCGGACCACACTCCATCTAGCCCGTAATAGACAAGACGGCTCTTGAATTTCGGGGTTGCAAGGTTCGACCTGTAGGTGCCAGATATCCGCCCATGCTCATCCTCCTCCTGGTACTCGAAGGCTGCGATGTCATTGGTGGTGATCACCTCCCCTTCCAGACCGATGACCTCGCTGATCTGAACGATACGGCGCTGTCCGTCCCGCATGCGTTCGACCTGCACAATGAGATCCAGCGCGGCGACGATCTGAGCTCGAATGGCGCGCGACGGTAGATTCACCTGTCCCATCTGCACCATGTTCTCGATGCGGGTCAGGGCATCCCGGGTACTATTCGCGTGTACCGTGGAGATCGAACCATCGTGGCCGGTGTTCATCGCCTGCAGCATGTCGAACGCTTCTGCGCTGCGCACCTCGCCAACTACGATTCGGTCAGGACGCATCCGCAGGGCATTCACCAGCAGATCGCGTTGTGTCACCTGCCCTGTGCCCTCCAGGCTGGGAGGCCGAGTCTCCAGGCTGATTACGTGCGGCTGCTGAAGCTGCAACTCTGCCGCATCCTCGATCGTAACAATGCGTTCGGTGTGATCGATGAACTGACTCATCGCATTCAAGAGCGTCGTCTTGCCGGATCCAGTACCGCCGGAGACCAGAACGTTGAGCCGCGACCGGGCGGCGATCTCCAGCAATTGTCCGATGGCCGCACTCATTGAGCCGTTTTCGATCAATCCGGCTATATCCAGACGCTGGCTTGGAAATTTTCGGATGGATATGCACGGACTATGAATCGCCAGCGGCGGTAGGATGATGTTGACGCGGCTGCCATCCAGGAGGCGACAGTCTACCATCGGACTGGATTCGTCGACGCGGCGACCAACCTGCGCCGCGATCTTCTGAGCGACGGCGGCGATGTGATCGTTGTCGCGGAATCTTACCGCAACTCGTTCAAGCCTGCCGTTTCGCTCCACGTAGACATTACTCGGACCATTCACCATGATATCGTTGATCGATTGGTCGAGCAGCAGCGGACGGAGCGGCCCGTAGCCCGTCATGTCGTCGGCAATTTCGTCCGCGAGCTGAAGCTGCTCGCGCCCCGACAGTTCGAGCCGTTCCTGGTTGGCAATTTGATGGATGATTTCCTCGATCTGCCGCCGAAGTACGTCCCGCGAAACCGTTGCTGCCACCGATGGCTCGATCTGCTCGATCACCCGTTCACGCAGCGAAGCCGAGATCATAGGGTGGTGGATCGGCGGCTCGTCGCGCCTTGGGGCAGATGCGGGCACGTTCGGCATAGGTGACGCCGCGCTTGGCGCTGATGCAGCCACGCTGGGCATAGGCAGAGGCATGCCTGCGGCAGATGCGGGCAGCCCTATCGCCAATGAAGGTAGGCAAGCTGGCGCGTCGTCTTCACGCCTTCCAAACTTTTTCATCGCAGATGTGCTGTGAGCACCCTCCTCCACCAGCTCTTCCGCTCGGCACCGACACCGCTGATCTCCCGTACAATCGGTGCCAGGTGGCGTCGCAACTTCCTGACGTGCTTCAGAGCTGGAATTCCGAGATTGACCGCCTCGGTCATCCCCTTGCCAAGATCGGGAACGACGATGTCGGGTTCTGCACCCATCGCCTTGACAACCGCCGCCCTGGGAAGCCCCCCGGGACGACCGGCCCGGTTGAGCAAAGTAAAGACCCGGTCTTTGCCGGCGATGTTGATCACGGCGGCGCGCAGTGCATGGGCATTGCGAAGTCCGGTCACCTCGGCTTCGAGCAGCACCATCACATGACGGGAAAGCGTAATCACCGGATAAATCGACGGCGGAAACGGGACGGGTACATCGACAACGATGTAGTTGAACCGTTGACGGAGCAGACCCAGCACGTGTCGTACGCCGGCTTCCGTGATTTCGAGCTTCGCATCGAGGTCCTCGTCGGCCGAGACCAGGCAAACCCGCTCGTTGACTTCGATGGCCGCGCGCTCGAGGAACAGTGTGTCCGCCCGCATCGGATTTTCCAGAGCGATGCGCAGCCCCGGCCCAGGACGAACACCCAACATCACGGCGGCTTCGCCACCCTGCAAATGAAGGTCAAGCAGCGCCACCTTAGCCTTGGTGGTTTCGGCAAGTTGCAGTGCCAGATTGATCGCGATGCTCGTGGCGCCGGCGCCGCCCTGCGCCCCGCAGATCGATACCACGTGCCCACCCCGATCGATCTGGTTGGCGGCGACGTCGCCCAGCAGCTTGGGGCGCAGCTGGTCCAGCACCATATCGCGCGTAAGCGGCCGCGGCAGGTACTCGGCCAGGCCGAGCTCCAAAAGCTCACGGTAGAAGGTGATCTCCCTGTTCTCGCCGATCACAGCTACGCGGACATCGGGTGGACAGACCCCGGCCAGCCTTTCCAGTTCAGTAAAGGGATCATCGATGCCGCTGATGTCCGTCACCAGCGCGAACAGATCGGTGTCGGTTTCAAGCATCCGTATCGCATTGCGGATCGTGCCGCGCCTGATCGAGAGGTTGGCGCCTTCGAGCCCCTTGCGCAAAGCCGCAGCGCTGAGCTCATCATTTACGAAACAGACGATGCGGTTACGCGTGACGATCGATGTGGCCTCTTCAGGCGGAGTGGCTATGGCAATGTTCATCAACGTTTCTCCGATAACGTGTTAGCGTAACCCATAGCCGTTGCAGTCTGGCGGACAACTTCTGACCCTCCCTCGCAACTGACGAGAGCGTCTTCGTCTTGTCTCCTGACCGTATATTGCTTCACCTCACTACCCGAATGAATGACCACTGCCGTTCTCTGAGCGGCAATTGCATTCTGGCGAGCAAGTTCGGGCGACACATCGCAGCTGGACATCGCGCCACTGTCCGCCTTGTCCCACTGATCGACTGCTGCGCGCACGGCCAGGGAGAGCGTTCCGAGCTGCTTTGCTACGGCGACTTTTTTGACCTGCTCCTGCGTAAGCTCCAGTGACACGGCTTGCGTTTGCTTACCTGCCATCCCGCTAATGGGTCGCGCGCCCTGCACGATATCCTGGTCAATCGCGATGACTCGAACATTGCGCAGAACGGTTTCGCTGAGGGCACGACGCGCGAGATCGACCTTCTCGAAGACCTGGGTCAGCACGACATCCACATGATCACCTGGCCTGATGAGGCCCGAGACGCCCGACTCCTCGTCAACCTTGATGCTGATGGCACGGCTGTCTGGTGCCAGGACGCTGGCGAGGAAACCCCGATCCCGCGGGCGCAGGATGTCCTGCAACGTGACGGGACTTCCCGCTTCGACGAACTTGCGGATTAGAGAACCGGGAAGTCCGGCCTTGGACTCGGGCGTTTCAAGGATAGCCCCCTGTGGAACGCGCTCTGGCGGCACCGACCGCACGGTGAAATCTTCTTCGCGAGCCAATGTCCCCCTCGGCAACGGGCGTGCCGCGACAAAGTATCCGGCGGTCGTCGGCGCCGGCGGCGCCGCAGGCGTCTCTGTCACTTGTACTGGGGCCGGAGGCTGCGCCTTCGGCAGGTTCATGCTGTAGGCAATCAGACCGAACGCAGTGGTAGCAAGCAAGAGCACCACGATGATCGACAGACGCAACGCGGATGACATCTCACAATCCTTTGCTCAAAATGGACCAAATACCGCCGCAGGCTATGGCAACTCCGTAAGGCAGCGGGGCGTGTCGCAAATGGCGCCAACGCTCGATCGCGTAGACCCGGCGTGCGAGCGACGATCCGGCCGGTGCCAGCCTGGGATATGGCAGGTGACGCATCATCAGATGCACCAGGGCAAGAACGCCGCCGGCCAGCACGGTGACGGTCAGCAGCTGCATCACGCCGCTCGGCGGGAGACCAACCGTCAGGGCAACCAACAGCTTGACATCGCCGCCGCCCATCCATCCCCGCGTGTAAAGGATCAACAGCAGCAGAAAAAGGATCGCGGCTGTTGTCAGTGATTGGGCAAGTCCTATCGGGCTGTTCAATTGAGCGACGATCCCGAGGAGCGCCAGAGCCAGACAGAATTCGTTTCGGATCAATCGCGTCGCCACGTCGATCGTTGCGACATATAGCAACAATAGGATTTCCAGAATCGAGGCTGTGGGAGCAATCCAATTCATGAAATCCACGCCTCAAGAAAGCGGAACGCGTGCGAAAAGTGGGGAGACTAACTAGAGGGGGGCACCTTGGATGCCCCCCTCGGCCATCAGAGGGCCGTATCAGGCACCGATCGCGGCAGCAAAAGCGGCGGTGATTTGGCCGATCCCGCCAGTCAGCGCCGCCCCGATCTGACCACCAGCGCCACCGCCGAACACAGCACCCACTGCGCCAACGATACAAACGGCGACGATGATGTACTCGAACGACACCACGCCGTCCTGGTCGGCGCGCAGACGCTTCAACGCTTCCTTGGTCTCGATGTAACACTTCAACATAGAAGAAATCCCTTCTTTCAAGATGGATTTGTAGACGCCTCGGCAACTTTCAGCGGCTGCGGTTTTAATTCCGGCTGCCACCGATAAACTCTTCATTAAATATTCGCCTCGGTCAACATTTAAAATATAATTGTCGTTAAATTAACCAATTTGAACATTTGTCGCCAAGCGAGCCGTCGTTGGATAGCGCCCAGGACTCAAAAAACTCCCATGATACGAATATGATAGCTGCCCCCCCCTATTCCGATCAGAGTGTTAGTAGAGAGCCGGTAATTGTTCTCCGGAATAATACGGGGGGCACGTCCGAGAGATAATAATCGGATTATTGGAGAAAGACCGCTTGTTGTGCGACGGCATTTAATTTGCGTGCCACGCCGATGTGTCAGGCTCCCACAATCGCGAGGACGCCACGAGGAAGCACTCGGCCGGCACGCCTGGAGCAGTTTCGCAAGGACGATCGACGTGCAAGGGCGCGAAGCGGTCCACCTACCCACGAGGCTCAGGCGCGATCCTTCTGAAGGCCCTGATCGCTGCGTTGCAGCCACATGATTTCGCCAGTTGTACTAGGGTGACGCAATCATCGATTCGAGCTCGCTCATCGATATCCGCACCGTGAGCCAGCAGGAGCTCGACTACCTCGTCATCATCCCGCGCTTACGGCATAGTGCAGCGGTGTCCGGTCGTTCAGTCCGCGTTGCTGCACGTCAGCACCTCGCGCGCCACATCAAACTTAGTCCGCTCTGCGCCCCAAGAGCGGCCCACTCGAACGGATGTAGCCGATGTAACGGCTGTCACCCGAAGCGCTATATCCGAACTGACGACTGGGCTTTCGATCTTCCCAGGATGACATTCCGTCCGGAGTGCAGAGCCCCTCCGATTGCGCGGAGCGATTGTGATGAGGGAGGTTACAATGGATTTTTCACGAGTGTCGGATGGAATCCGGCTGCATCACGCCTCCCATCGCCACCATGGCTACGATGGTGACGACGACTCCGGTCCGGCACCGCGTGCCCCGCACTTGATCGACAGTGGCGTCAAAGTCCATGGTCCAAGCCCGTTTGCGGGCCATGGAGCGCATCCCGCGAGCGCTCATGCCCTGCCCCATGACTCTGGCCCAATTCAATCCGAACATCTCACCACATCGGTGGGTCACTTCGGCCACCACATTGCGGCGGGCCAGAATCCTTGGGCCACCGAGTCGGCTTCGGGCGCAGGCCATTTCGGGATGGGCGCCGCCACGGTCGAGAGCGGAACGAACACGGCTGGGAACGGCGGAGACGGCTACTTCTATGGCGGCATCGTTCACGCGTCTTTGCTGATCTATGAGCCGATCAACATCTCGGTGAGTTCAGGATACGGTTCGGTCGCCCTGGCCAACCAGTCCAACAATTTGAACGTCGATCAATCCGCCTTTCAGATGGCCGGCGGCGGCGGACATGGCGGCAGTGAAAACATTGCGTCGGGAGAGAGCGTCAATACTTCCTCCGGGACGAATGTGATCGCCAGCGGCGACAACAGTGCCGGTAACGGCGGCAGCGGCTATTTCTCGGGTGCGTTGGCGGACGTTCCTGTGGTGATCTATCATCCGATCAACATTGCGTTGGCAAGCTCGGGCGGCTCTGCTCATGCAAGTCAATCGAACGCGGTCGACATCGATCAATCGGTCACGCAGATCGCGGGCGTCGGCGGAAATGGCGGACATGGCAATGTGGCCGCCGGCGGTAGCATCCTCACGCTCGACCCTAGCTGGGGATCAAGCACCGGAGTGAGCGCCTGGGACGTTCAAACCGGCGGGAGCCAGGCCGGCAATGGCGGGGACGGCGCGTTTTACGGGGAACTCGTCCATACCTCGTTCGTGCTGTACAACCCGATCAACATCGCGATCGCGGGCTATGGCTCCGGCGCCTACGCGGTCCAGACAAATGATGTTTCCGTGGATCAATCCGCGGTTCAGATCGCCGGCATTGGCGGACACGGCGGCAACGACAACGCCGCAGCGGGCGGCCATGCAAACCTTCTCTCCCATAATCTGTGGGGCGGCTCCGATACGGTCGCGACCGGTTCGAACAGCGCAGGCAATGGCGGCAACGGCTATTTTGCCGGCAGTCTGATCGACGTCAGCGTCGCGATCTATGCGCCCATCAATATAGCCATCGCAGGTCCACATTCGACGGCCGTGGCCGATCAGGTCAACAACGTGCACATCGACCAGAGTGCGGTTCAGATCGCCGGAGTTGGCGGGGACGGCGGCTACGGCAATCTTGCGCTAGCTGACGATGCCGCGCATCTCTTGTCAGATCTTCACCTGGTGGCATAGCGACACTTCGTACCGCTTGCATGATCGATCGCATGGCGGCACGTGCAGGTGCCACTCCTCGCCTGCAAAGCCCCGCGTAGAGGCACCCTCGCCTGGCGAATGGCGTACTTTCGTACGTAGGCCGACAAAGCCGGATTGTATCCGATTTGACATCTATCGCACTCGCGCACGGGCGGATCAGACTTGCCGCGCGCGTCCGCCTGATCGGGATGGATGTTGCACGACAGCCAACAGAACGACGGAGGCCTCAAATGATGCCAAAGGCAATCAACATCACGGATACGATCGACTTCAAATCGATCAACACCGGTGGTCAAAGTGCCGGAAATGGCGGCGACGGTACTTTCAAGGGAGCCATCATCAGCAAGCCGACTCTCAACTTCGATCCAACCAACAAAGCCGACGGTGCCGATGTGCATGTGAACACCGGCGATCACGTCAAACAGACGGCGGATTGGGACGCCGGGGGCGCAAACACAAAGGCCTCATGGTTTTCCAAGGCCCATGGCGGAGACGCCGAGTCGAATGGAAGCCAGAAATCCTACAGCGGTCACGATACCTCCAAGGTATACGCCAATACGGATGCCACCCAGATCAACAAGCTCATTGTGGACCAGCACCAGGAAGTCGTGGCTGGCATCGGCGGCGATGGTGGAGACGGCAACTTCGCGTGGGGTGGAGGAGTGACCTTCCATCTCGATACGCTCTGACCAGCGGCTTGTCCGACTGGCGGGACCGGCGGCCACTGCCGCCGGTCCTGGATTTCACGTCAATGCCCCCGTGATGCCGTTGCCAGATTGCATTGGCCGTCGGGCAAGTGCGCCGGACCTCGATTTCAGGCGGTGACGATCATGCTGGTGCCGCCCACTCGATTGCCCATCCTGCCGCCAATCCGTACGCCGCTGCACGCGGCCCTCTGGTCCTGCGCGGGGCCGCTTGGTCTCGTATTCGCATATAGCTGCAGCTACAATTTGCTTCTTTTTGCGCCCCCCATCTACCTTCTTCAAATCTACGACAGGGTTTTGTCGAGCCGGAGTGCCGACACGCTGCTTCTGCTCACGCTTATTGTCGCGATCACGGTCGTGGTCGGCGGTGTGTTCGATGCATTGCGGCGTGCCGTCCTGGGCCGCCTTGGCTCCTGGCTCGACGGTCGGCTTCGTCCTTGCGTGCTTTCGGCCAGCCTCGAATTCGCGCTTCGCAGCGATTGGACGCGGGCGTCGGACGCATATCGGGATCTCACGGTCCTGCGCCAGTTCGTGGAGTCCGGCGCATGTCCGATGCTGTTCGACGCGCTCTGGGCGCCCCTGTTCCTCCTGGTCCTCTTTCTGATCCATCCCCTGCTTGGCGTGGTGGGCGCCTGCTGCGTGGCCTTCCTGTTCGCTCTCACGGTTGCCGGAGATCTGGTGACCGAGGACGTTCTGCTCAAATCCAACGCCGCGCTGTCCAGAAGCTACGGCCGCCTTCAGGCTGCCGCCAGCAACATCCACATGATCCGCGCCATGGGAATGTTCGATAGCGCAGCGCGAACGATCTACCACGACGCGCAGGACGCCCGCAGAGAGCACGATCAGGCACTCCGGCGAGGCGAGATCGTCATGCTGGCCACCAAACCGGTCCGCGCGCTGTCGCAAGTCCTGATCATGGGAGCAGCCGCGTGGCTCGTCCTTGATCACGGGAAAAGTCCGGCGATCATCTTTGCCTCCACGCTGATGTTCAGCCGGGCGCTCGCGCCAGTCGAGAGTGCAATCGCAGGCTGGAAATCACTCGTTACGGCCGTGAGTGCCTGTCAGCGGCTCGGCGCTCTTCTCGCCGCATTCCCCGCCACCGAGCAGCAGGATACGGAGATCTCGCCGCAACAAGCGCGGAGCGGTCTCCTCGTCGATAACGTTGGCGTAAAGCTACCAGAGCCCGACCACTTTCTGCTGAAAGATGTCTCGTTCAGCCTCGCGCCCGGAGAGTGCCTTGGCATCATCGGTCCGTCCGGTTCTGGCAAGTCCCTGCTTGGCCAAGTGATCGCCGGGCTGTCGATGCCAACGCATGGTGGTGTCCGCCTCGACAATACCGACGTCTCGCTGCTTCGCGAGCAACGGAGCGGCCAACATCTGGGATATCTGCCCCAGGACATCAATCTGCTCGGCGACACCATAAACGACATCATCGCAAGGCTTGATGATGCCGATCGGCGGAAGGTGGTCGATGCGGCCAAGCTCGTCGGAATCCATGAGGCGATCATGCGCCTACCGCTCGGGTACGACACGGTGGTTCACAGTGAAAAATCATTCTCGCGCGGATATCGGCAGCGCCTCGGTCTGGCCCGAGCCTTTTTCGGCAGTCCGCGTCTCGTTGTTCTAGACGAGCCGAACGCCAGCCTCGACTACGGGGGCGAGCGAATGCTGCTGGATGCCATCGAGCGCATGAAGCGCGAAAATGTCGTCCTGGTCGTCGTCACTCACCGGATGGGTCTCCTCGCAGCCACGGACAAGATCGCCATCATGGAAGACGGTGCGGTCGTCGCGTTCGGCGACAGCGAGGAAATCGTTGAACGGCACTTGGCTCGGCCCCAGGTTACGTCGCAAGTTGCGCCATGATCTGGCATTTTCCCACAAGCTGGAAGCTTCCCGCGGTCTCGCAACTTCCCATGATCTGGGGCCAGATCACGCGAACACCCGTACGCCCCCCGCTCGCCGGGCGACTTGGAGGCGTTGTTACCGCAATCGACGATTTCGAGCCTCTCGAATTTCCATGGTGCTCGCCCCCCACACCGGTCTCTCCGCGCGCCAGGCTTCGCGGGATCACCCTCGCGGGCAATCTGCTGGTGCTCGGCTTCATGCTTGGGCTTGGCACATGGGCGAGCTTCGCGCCACTTGAGAGCGCCGCAATCGCGTCTGGCGTCGTGGAATCGGAATCGAACCGCAAGACGATCCAGCATCTGGAAGGCGGTATCGTCAGGAGCATCTTGGTTTCCGACGGCGATGTCGTGCGAAGCGGGCAAACACTGATCACGCTGGACGACACCCGCGCCGATTCGGAGGTGCAAAGTCTTCAGGGCCAGTTGTGGGATGCAATTGCTCGTGCCGCGCGGCTTCAGGCCGAGCAGCAGAGATTTGAGAGGATCGCAGTCCCGAGCACGCTGGACCAGGACAGCCAACAGAATGGGGCGGCGGCCGCTGCGCTGTCGGCGCAGCAGTTCATTTTCCAGGCACGCCGGCAGGTTCACGAGTCGCAGCTTGCGGTCATTCGCGAGCGGAGGCATCAGGTCGAGAAGGAGATCGAAGGTCTCAAGGCTCAGGAGAGCGCCACCGGACAGCGAAGCGACATCGTCCGGGAAGAACTCGATATGGTCACGACCCTCGTCAACAAGGGACTCGAACGGCGGCCACGGCTTCTGAATCTGCAGCGTGAACTGGCCGACGTTGAGGGACGTCGTGGTGAGATCGCGGCGCAGATTTCCCGCGCCGAGCAGGTCATCAACGAGTCGCAGGCAAATTTGTTCAAGCTCGAGAGCGAAAGGCAGAACGAGATCGCACAATCGCTTCGCGAAGCACAGAACCAGATATTCCAACTCCGCGAACGGTTGCTTGCGGCCAGGGATCAACTAACCCGAACGGAGGTCAAGGCGCCCGAGGACGGCGTGATAACTGACCTGCGGATTCATACGACCGGCGGCGTCATCGGGGCTGGTGCTCCGCTCATGGACCTCGTGCCGCGGCAAGACCGCCTCATCGTGACCGCCCGCCTGCGACCGGAGGACATTGACGTGGTTCATCCCGGTCTTAATGCCGAAGTGCATCTCCTACCGTATAACCAGCGTCGCGTACCGCGTCTGAACGGAACCGTCGTGCACGTATCCGCTGACCGGCTTCTCGACAAGCGTACCGACCAGCCATACTACGCGACCAGGATTCGGATCGACGACGCCCAGATGGCTGCAAGCGGCATCCGGATCGTTCCCGGCATGCCCGTTCAAGTGTTCATCACCACGGGGCGCGGCACCGTTGCACTTTATGCGCTGAGCCCCCTGCTCGACAGCTTCCGCGGTGCATTCAGAGAGGATTGATCCAGCTCCGCGTGATTAGGTCTCCGGCGTTGAGGCTGCGCCCGGATCGTGATCGCGACTCTGCGCGGGCAACCGGCCGCGCCAGCGGAGGACCGCTTCCGTGCGATTGTGAGCGGCACATTTCCTCATGATATGCTGAATGTGCATTTTAACGGTGCTCTCCGAGAGGTTCATTTTGGCGGCGATCAGCTTGTTGGGCAGGCCGAGCTCCAGTTCCGCCAGAACCTGCTGCTCTCGAGGCGTGAAATCGGTCAAGCTCCTGTCGATAGCCGCCCTGGCTGCTTCGTTCGTCAGATATGCGGACGCGAACCGACGCGCATCCGGTGGCTCGAAACCCGGTATCCTGTTTATTCCAGCGACGGGCAACGGCCTGTAGCAGCCTCCGACAAGAACAAGGCGCAGGCCGGCGATGACGACCTCTATTGGCAGCGAGGTGGGGAGAAAACCGCGCACACCCCGCTGCATCGCGGCCTGCGCGGTCGGCTCGTCGTCATGGTTTGACAGGATTGCAACGGCCGCGTTGGGACAGCACTCCGCGACGAAGGCGAGATCGTCCTCAACCGAGGGATCGCCGATGGGCTTGTCCGCGATACTCAGCAACACCAGACGAACATCGCGAGCTGACGCGCTGTCCAGGCTTTGGACCGTTGCCATGTCAAGGATGTCGAATTCGGCCAATTCCCGCCTGAAGACGTTCAGAATGCATGTGCGAGGCAATAGAAGGGGCTCGATGATCACCAGAACCGGCAAGTGAAGCGATCCATTGAGCCGTTTTGAGAAGTTGGTTAGGTCATCCATGATTTCCTCGGAATGAAAAGAATCTCTGCCACAGTCCCACGATCCGTGCTGTGTATTCCCGTTGCGGCATTCATCCTGAATGCATCGTCACGCGCGGCGCCAACATTAGGATCGTATCCACTGCGGGATAGTCTGACGCCCGGGTGGAAATTCTTTCCGCTCAAATCACATGGACGCGTGCCGCGCCGTGGCGCGGTCGACGCATCCCCTTAATTGCAGATATTTCGATACGCGGTTGACGCCGCCGACCCCGACTTGCCGTCGACGACATATGCTTCATTCTCCTTCACGAGATACAGAAACGGTCTCTCTCCAGTCTCGCCATCTGACGCATTTCTTCCTTTCACACGACCGCAAATCGTATCCACAGCGCGCCCAAACATGTTCAATCGCATTGCGCGCTTCATGTCGCTGAACTCGGCCGATCCTGGATCGTCCATCTTCGATGCGATCGTGACCTTTGCCCTGTCCAGGACAGTATCTGATCTTTCCGCCGGGCGTTCGGGCGCCGGGACGCTGACCCTCGTGTGCGGGGCGGCCGCCTTGGCGAGATCGGCCGATCCGCGTTTCTTCGGGGATGGCCTCTTGCCGGACTTTGCCGAGGTTGCAGAATTCGATTTGACAATCGCAGGAGTTGGCGCCAATGCCGCCGGCGTTGGCTCTGCGGGTCGGGCGACTGCAACCCTGTCGAAACAGGGTCGCGTCGCACACCCAAGGAAATATCCTCGGGACGGCGCGAACCAGCCAAAGCCGACCAGAATTCCTGCCAGCACTCCAACAAAAAGCAGTCCCATCCGATTCCCCTCCCCAGGAGCTCGGTTCGCAATCGTAACTAGGACTAATTCCGCGCTGGTGATCTATCTGTTGCGCAAAAGCGTTAAGCGCTCATTAAGCGCGGAAGGTTGCCCGGCATCTGCCTGGGTGGGCCGGTCCGGCTCCAGGCCATGCGGAAAGCCCGTTTTGTCATCTCGCCGAGCGACAGCCGGGGGATGAAATCTTCCCCGATTGCTGCTCAACCCAGGTCAGCGCACAACCCTTACCGAATTGATCACCGCATTACCAAACGATGGACGGGGAGATGGGTCGCTATTGCGGTAACTTCGTCACAGGTCTGCCAGCAACTTGCGAGCTTCCACGAGATCGCGTGTTTCCAAGCCCTCGCTGAACCAGCTGTAGATCGGCACAAGAGCGTCGCGCGCCTCTCGCCGCATGCCGCGTGCCGCCTGGAGTCTGGCGCGCGCAACGCTTGCGCGAAGCTCGGGCAGCCTTGCTCCCTGGGCAGCGGCAAGTTCAATCGCGGCCTCGAACTCCGCATCCGCTTGATTTTCGGCCTCCTCCCCGCCTGCCAGCAACAGCAGTTCACCGCGCCCCCGGTGAAGCTCGACGGCGCACCAGCTCTCGAGACTTGCGTCCGCAATTGCCACCGCTTCGTCGATGACGCGAAGCCCAGCCATGGCGTTTCCAGCCTTGCGATGAAGCGCCGCGAGCAAGCCAAGATGGTGCGGAATGCGTAGTCCCGCGCTGGTTCGACGGAGATCCTCAAGCCCAGCATCAAAGTCCGCAAGACCTTCCTCAAGCCTGCCGGATTCAGCGATCGCCCAGGCGCGGACGAGGCTGGCCCATGCACCATAGTAGTCGAAGCGGTACTCGGCGCAGATGTCGCGTGACTCTGCAGCGGCTTTCAGTGCGGCATCGGGCTCTTGCCTGAACTGATACAGCATCGCCAGATAGTTGAGCGCGAGCGCGATGCTGAATGGATGTGAAATCTCACGCGCGACGGCGAGCCCTTTCTCAGCAATCCCAAGGCTACGAACGGGATAGCCGAGATGCCAATCGCAATGGCTCATGTAGGCGCGGCAGAATACGCTCATATCAATTCCGTAGACCTCGGAATAATAGCGGCCGCGGTATTCGCCGGCTTGTGCGCTTCTCTCGAACCGGTCGCGCGAGAATTGAAACTGGCCGAGGTGGAATGAGAGCACTCCCGCAAGATGATCGGCTTCGGCTTGACGCACGGGATCACCGCTTCGTTTCGCTAGCGCCTCCGTCTCCTCGACGAGGCTTGTGACCTCGCGCAAGTTGGCGCGCACGTGGTAGACGTGGCCGAGCCCCTTCAACGCGGCGGAGAGATCAGCCTCGCTCTGCAGCTCGCGGCTGAGCTCCTGTGCGCGCTGGAACGCCGCTTCTGCCTCGCGCGAAGCAAATCCTTTTGTTGCAATCAGCGGGCCGCCAAGCCCAAGCTGCAGGGCAAGCTCGAAGCGCGAGCGTGATGCTCCAGCAGGAAGTGCTTGGGCGCACTCGAGCCCCGATCTCAGATGGGCAATTGCCTCCATATTCGCTGATCGGGCGGCTGCGAGGCGGCCGGCCCTCAGCCAGTATGGAATGGCCTTCTCGGCCAATCCCGCCTCGCCAAAGTGACGAGCGACCAGCTCCGGCTGTGCTTCGACAAGTTGCGGAAAGAGCGCTTCGATTGATGTGGCAATCCGCGCGTGCAGCTCCTGGCGGCGCCGCTTGAGCAGGCTTTCGTAGGCGGCATCGCGCACCAGGGCGTGCTTGAAGACATAGGTAGCGGCAGGCGCGAGGCCGCGCCGGAAAACGAGCTCTGCCGCTACCAGGCGATCAAGTGCCGCGGTGAGCTCCCCTGCTGGCATCGACACGACCGCAGCAAGCAATTCGTGATCGAACTCGCGGCCGATACAGGCTCCGATCTGGGCGACCTCCTTGACTGGAGCAAGACGGTCAAGCCGCGACATCAACGAATCGTGCAGCGTCGCTGGGATCGCCAAGGACGGGAACGCGCCGGCGAGGACGTAGCGAGCGCCGGTGTAGCGGAGGATCCCGGCTTCAAGCACGGCCTTCGTGAGCTCCTCGGTAAAGAGCGGCACACCCTCGGTCCGCGCCAGAATCTGGTCGAGGACCTCGGCGGGAAGCGCTTTGCCTTCGGTGATCCGGTCAACGAGTACAACCACCTGCGCCTGTGGCAGGCGGTTTAGCATGAGCAACGTGACGTGCGGAAACCCGATCCATGGTGGCGGGAGTTCCGGGCGGAATGTGGCCACGACCAGCACTGGCAGGTCCTGAAGACGATCCACGATCTGGTCGAACAACTCGCGCGAGGTGGGATCGAGCCAGTGCGCATCTTCAAGCACCATCAGCACCGGGCCGCGAGCGGCAAGTCGATTGAGCCGGGCCAGAAATGTGCGGAACAGGAGCGCCTTCCTTTGCTGCGGCGACATCTCTGGCTGGGTGCTCGGCCTCTCAGTTGGAATGCCGAGCAGATCGGCAAGAAGCTGAATTGCATCACTGGACAGCCCTTCGCCGTTTTCGCCGAGGAGTAATTCGAGGCGCTTGAGCCGTGTTTCCGCGGTATCCTCAGGTGCGAACCGCGCCTCCCTCTCAAGCTGCGAGATGAAGGGAAAGAGCGGGCTGTTTAGGTGATGCGGCGAACAGGCGTAGCTAACGAGCGTGATTTGTTCGGCCTGTAGCCGTTCTCGCAGCGCGAGCACCAATCGTGATTTTCCGATTCCTGGCTCGCCAAAAATCAAGACGACCTGTCCAGCCCCTCCTTTGGCAAGCTGCCACCGTGACAGCGTCAAATCGAGCTCCTCGCTGCGCCCGACGAGTGGCGTGACGTGGGCTCCGTGCAGGGCCTCGAACCTGCTTTCTGCCCGGCCTTCGCCGGTGACACTCCAAGCTTGCACCGGCTCCGCAAAGCCCTTGAGCCGAAGGGAACCGAGCTCAACAAATTCGAAGAGATCGCCGACCAGGCGGCGCGTGCTGTCGGCGATAACGACCGTACCAGGCTCCGCAACCTGTTGCAGACGGGCAGCGAGATTAGGCGTTTCCCCAGTGATTGCTTCCTCCTTCGCAGCACCTTCCCCGAGCAGATCACCCACCACGACAAGCCCGGTGGCGATGCCGACGCGTGCTGCCAGCAGGCCTCCTGCGCCTGACGACATGCCGCTGACCGCTGTTGCGACCGCAAGTCCCGCCCGGACAGCTTGCTCTGCCGCATCTTCGCTTGCGCGCGGCCAGCCGAAATAGGCCTGCACGCCGTCTCCCAGAAACTTCGCGACGTGGCCCTCCAGTCGCGCAATCTCTCCCGCCACCGTGTTCGAGTAGGCCCGCATGACCTCGCGCAGCTCCTCGGGATCGAGACGGCGGCTGAGGTCGGTCGAGCCGACGAGGTCGACGAACATGAGCGTAAGCTGACGGCGCTCCACCGACGCGGGGGGCCGCGCCGCCGCCAGGTCCGCTGGTAGCAGGTCGATTGCATCGAGAAGCTTCCGCCGGTGGCCGACAGCCAGGACTCCAATCTCCTTGAGATCTTCAACCGTCAGGCGGGGCAGGATCTCAAGGTCAATTCCGTTGTCGCGGAACGTCTGCTCATAGGATTGCAGGCCCAGGCTGCGCAGCCATTCTCCGATGTCCAACTTCGTCTCCGTAGCCCCCTCGATTACGGATCCCCTCCTCCTCTTGTCAGGCGGCCGGTCGCTGTGCAGCGGCCGGCCTGACGTTCTGGTTTAGCCGGAACAGGTTGCCAGGATCGTACTTGGCCTTCAGCGCGGCAAGACGAGCGTAGTTCGGGCCGTAGGCGCCGGCTACGCGATCGGTCTCGTCCTCCGGCATGAAGTTGACGTAGACGCCGCCGGTTGCGTAAGGCGCGGTCTCAGTGAAGAGCCTGCGCGCCCAGGCGATCGAACGTTGCTCATCCGCCGGATTGCGCCATCGCGTGTGAACGTTCATGACAAACTTCGCATCGCGGTGAGGGAACGCCGTGGCGTCGACGGCCATGCGACTGGTGGCGCCACCAAGCTGACCGATGAAAATCTCGCACTCCCCGGTCGGCAGGCTTGTCGTATGGCTCACCAGCGTATCGAGAAGACCGTCGTTGAGTTCAACGAAATTGTGGGACTTCCAGTAATTATAGGCGCCGGGCGTGAGAAGTGGGTCAAACGCGGTCTGCCAAGCCGCGAAGGGCTGCATGCCGATCACGTCTGCGATCGGCTCTCCGAGCGCGCGCAACGGCTCCAATGCGCGCTTGCCCTCGTTCTCATCTCCCGCATAGCAGACGGCGAACGCGACGATCTCCTTGCCGTGAACCTCGGCGGGCAAGAACGGCAGCGGCGGCGCCTGCCTGAGCACCACCCACACCGTCAGCTCGTCGGGCGCCCGGGCGGCGACATCGCGATAGCCCGCGAGCAGCTCCCTCGCCCGCGCAAAGGGATGGACGATGAGCCCGGCCAGAACCATCGGACCAACAGGATGCAGGCGGAACTCGAACGAACTCACCACCCCGAAATTGGCTCCGCCTCCGCGCAGCGCCCAGAACAGGTCGGTCTTCTCGGCGATGTTTGCCCGGACGAGCTCGCCCTCGGCCGTCACGACGTCGGCCGAGATCAGGTTGTCGGCGGCAAGCCCGTACTTGCGGCTAAGCCATCCGAAGCCGCCGCCCAGCGTCAATCCCGCAACGCCAGTCGTCGAATTGATCCCGAGCGGGGTCGCAAGGCCAAAAGCTTGCGCCTCCTTGTCGAAGTCGCCAAGCGTTGCCCCCGGGTCCACGCGCGCGGTGCGGTGAAATGGATCAACCCGGACGGAGCGCATCAGCGATAGATCGATCAGGAGCCCGCCGTCACAAACAGCATTGCCCGCGATGTTATGGCCGCCGCCGCGCACAGCGACCAAGAGGCCGTGCTCACGCGCAAGCCGTACGGCACGAATGATGTCTGCGGTCCCTCTGCAGCGCACGACCGCGCCTGGGTGGCGGTCGATCATCGCATTCCAGATCGTGCGCGCTTCGTCATAGCCCGGCTCCTCGGGCAGACAGACGTTGCCTCGCAAGATTTGGCGAAGGGCAGCAATTGCATCGCTTTCAAGCGTAATCGCCCCGCCCTGCAGCGAGGCCAGCCGGATCAACGTCATGGCATCCTCCGTGACTAGCGGTCAGAATTTCGGCAGTCAGCTCTCATGCTCTTGGACGGATCAGCAGAAGGGGCGGCCACGCCCACGGCTCTTGCAACCGACGCGGCGCAGAATCGCCCCGCTGCACGCCGTTCGACATTGCGAACGGTAGATTTCCGCCTAGAGGTTAGTCCTCCGGCAAAACGAATGGTTCTGCGACAGAGTGTCTCGCGGATGAGGAGCGCTGACAAGCCCGCGCGGGTCGCGCTTTCCGTCACCTGCAAACCAAACCAAGAAAATCCGGTCCGCAAGGGGAGCTCGGAGGTCCGCTCTTGATGCTGTGGACGGCTCCTCCACGGGCACGAGCCGCCTTCCAGTCGGAGTGCAGCGGATTAAAAAACTGCGAAAACAACCCCATGCACAGTAGAACGCCGTTGTTTTCAAAGACGAATCCTGACGGCTAATCGACGCCGTCGACGGCTTTGACTCGTCGGGCAAAACAGGGGCACGATGCCATCATCGCCCTGGCTGCCGCTCCTGCACCCCGATCCAGATTTGCCCGCCCGTGATCCGCAAGCCGCGGCCGGCATCGGCGCGCATCCGGCCCCAAGCGCTCTGCAACCAATGGCACGATTTATGCTGCGATGATGCGAAGCGTGCTTCGTATTGGGGGATGTCATGACGGATTCCGAACTTCGCGCTGATATTCACAGCATCGAGCCAATTCCCGATGCGGACCGGGACTCGACCGGCCCGCAGCAGATGTGGATCTGGGCCGGCGCCAATATCGCACCGGTCAACTGGGCGCTCGGTGCGCTCGGCATCATCTTGAAACTCGGCCTGATGGAGACGATCGCGGTCATCGTGCTCGGCAACATCGTGGGATGCGCGATCTTCGCGACCTTCACGGTGATGGGACACAAGACCGGCGTCAACCAGATGGTGCTGAGCCGCTCCGCCTTCGGCGTCCGCGGCGCCTACCTGCCCAGCATCCTGATGTTTCTGATGACGCTGGGCTGGATCGGCGTGAACACCTACTTCCCGGTGAAGGTGTCGATGGGCATCCTCGGCCAGTTCGGCGTGCCCGATACCTGGTTCATCGAGATCGTCGTCATCACGCTGGTGATGGCCGTGCAGGTGCTGATCGGCATCTACGGCTTCTACGCGATCCGCACCTTCGAGAAATACACGGTGCCGCCGACCATCGCCATCATGGTGCTGATGAGCGTGCTCGCGTGGACGCGACCCGGCGTCGTCAACTGGAGCTTGACGACCTCGCTGCCGCCGGGCGCGCATCTGGCGATGCTGACGTTGCTGATGACCGCGATCGGCGTCGGCTGGGGCATCTCCTGGGTGACCTGGGCCTCCGACTATTCGCGCTTCGTGCCGAAAAGCGTGCCGTCGAAATCAGTGTTCTGGTACAGCTAGTTGGCATGTTCGTGCCGACGGTCTGGCTCGGCATCTTAGGTGCGACCATCGCCTCGACGACGCTGGACACCGATCCTGCGAAAATGGTCAGTGCGGTGTTCGGCGGACCGGTCAGCATCCTCGTGCTCTTGATGGTGCTGCACGGCCCGATCGCGACCAACATCCTCAACGTCTACTCGGCGACGCTGGCGGCGCTGAGCGCGGGACTGAAATTCTCGCGCTTCTGGCTCACCGTCATCGTCGGCGTCGCAGGCTATCTGGTCACGCTCTACTTCATCTTCGCGCCGTCCTTTGCGAAGGCGTTCGACAACTGGATGATTAGCCTGTTGCTGTGGATGAGCCCGTGGGCCGGCGTCGTGCTCGCGGACTACTTCATCAAGCGCAAAGGCAAGATCGACGTCGCCGAACTCTATCGCTCGCCGGAGACCAGCGCTTATGGCGACATCAACTGGGCCGGCATGGTCGCGTTCTTCGCGGGCCTCGTTGCGGGATGGCTGGTGGAGGACGGCCTCGTCGGCGCGCTCCAGGGTCCGATCTCGATCAACCTGCTCGGCGGCGCGGATCTGAGCTGGCTGTTCGGCATCGGGATTGCGGGCCTCGTCTATCTTGGGCTCAGCAAGCTCGTGACGTCGCCCTCCTCGGTCGTCGCGAGCAGCGCAGGCAGCTAGCGGCAAGCTCCGCGACATGATCGCGCTGATCCGGGAAAAATGCGGTCTCAGCGCGCAGGATGCCTACACGTTCTGCTCGATCGCCGCGGACCTCAGGGTCACGCAGCTGGTCGACGGCAACAAGGGCATTCACTGCGTGTTGGCCAAATCCCGCATGCCGCAGCGAACGTAAGGTTCAAGCCCCCAACCGTTGGGCGACCTCTTCGCAGGTCAGGAAAGCAACACCATCGAGACCGCGCAGCCAGCTCAACAGGTCGTCGAGCGCGGCAATGCGGCTGGCCCGCGCGCTGCCGTAGTCGCTGCGCGGATGCAGCGTCAGCGTGATCAGGCAGCGCTCGCGATGCATCGCCTCGATCTCCTCGCGCCACATCTTCATGACGCGAGCGTGCGTCTGGCGCTGGGCGTAGAGCGTCGCGTCGATCAGGATCTCCGCATGCGGCACCTCGACCATGTCGCGGCCGCCATCGGCGTGGAGCCGATACGGATGGTCGTCGTCCTGAAAGCTTGAATCATAGCGATAGCCGAGATCGGCGAGGTGCCCGAGCGTACGCTCCGTGAAGCGGCCATGCGGCGCCCGAAAGCCGCGCGGCGCACGTCCGACGATCCGCGACAGCGTCGCATGCGTGCGCTCCAGCAGCGCTCGCTCGTCGATCCCGGCCGCGTCCATCTCCTCCATCGCCCAGCCATGCGCGGCGATCTCATGCCCGCGGCCGCCAAGCGCCGCGATATAGGCGGGATTGGCTTCCGCCTCTGCGCCGGGCACGAACACGGTGGATTTGATGCCGTGGCGATCGAGCAGTCCGAACAGCCGCTCGCAGCCGACGGCATAGGCGTATTTTCCGTAAGAAGCGCGGCCGAACAGGGCGTCCTCCCCGAGCTGGGTCAGCTCCACCGTCTTGCCCTGGAGATTGACAGTGACGACGACGGGAACGATCAGCTTGCTCATTGTCCGCTCCAGTCCCGCCGCCAGTCGGACGGACGCTTCAGGCACCATTCCGCCAGCTCCAGCATGCCGACGAAGCGAACGCCTTCATGGCGCTTGGCATATTTAATGAGCCCTTCGACCGCCGCGACGCGCGCAGGCGAGCCGGAGCCATAGCCGACGCGCGGATGGAAGGTCAGGTTGTAGTAACCACCCTCGGCGTAGATGGCATCGAACTCCTGCTCCCAATGCGTCAACACTTCGGACGGTGGCGTGTAGCTGACGCGGTAGAACGGAAAGTCGTCGAGGCTCGAGGTGTTGTTGGGCAGGCAGACATAGTCGCTGTACTCCTCGCCGTCGTAGCGCGCGAGATAAGGCAGGTCGAAATCCTTGTCGCTGGAATCGTAGACATAGCCGAGCTCACGGAGCTTGCTCAGCGTGCGCGCGGTCTTGTGTCCGGACGGCGAGCGCCATCCCCGCGGCGCGACGCCGGTGATCTCCGTGAGCAGCCGGTGCGTCCGTTCCAGCAGCTCCGGCTCGGCATCGCCGGGATCGACGCCCTCGTGAAAATAGCCGTGCGAGCCGATCTCGATGCCGGAGCGCGAGATGTCGCGGACGAGATCCGGGCTTTCCTCCGCGTCATAGCCGGAGACGTAGAACGTCCAAGGCACGCTGTGCCGCGTGAACATGTCGACGAAACGCGGGATGCCGCATTTGGCGGAGTAGCGGCCGTGCGAGCGCGCGCCGAGCGGCAACTGACCGCGGCCGCGTTCCAGCGACGTGCCGTCGAAATCGAGCGTAAGGCCGACGACGCAGCGCGCGCCATCCGGCCAGGCATGTTGCTTGCGCTGGGCAAGAGAGATCATCTGGCAACCTCGACGTTCCAGAAACGGGGTTTGCGGCCGGCCCATGGCGCATACCCGCGCACCTTGGGTGAGACCGCGGAGACGTTGACGCCGGAGCTCCACACGATCATCGGCGCATCATCCACGAACAGCTTGTGGAGCGCATCGAACAGCGGCTGACGGGCCTCAGGCGCGGCCTTCTCCATCAGCCTGCCGAGCAGGTCGATCGCCTCGCGATTACCCCAGACGTGGTCCGGCTGCGCGGCCTTGTCGCCGATGAAGCGATCAAGACCGAAAGCCGGATCGAGATAAGGCGTGTAATTCCACACCATGAGCTGATAATCGCCCTTGTTGTAACGGCTCAGCTGGGCCGCGAATTCGACGACCTCGACAGTGAGGTTGAGGCCGGCCTGCTGCGTCATCGCCTGCGCCAGCACCGCCACGTCGTTCATGACGGGAAAGCGCGAATTGGTGGTGATCTTGATCGGCTCGCCCTTGTAGCCCGCCTCGGTCAGCAGCTTCTTCGCACGCGCGACGTCGAGGCTGAAGCCCGCCTGCTCCACCGCGCCATAGTAGCGGCTCGACAGCGGCACCAGAGACGTACTCGGCTTGGAATAGCCGTCGGTCAGGCTGTCGCTCATACTGGGGTAATCGAGCGAGGCGGCAATGGCTTCACGGATGCGCTTGTCCTTCAGAAGCGGATCGTTCGTCTGCATCACGATCGCGTTCAGCGAGGCGACGGGCGCCGCGCTGATCACGAGACCAGCCGACTTCAACTCGCCCGCGAATTTGGGATCGGCCGACGGCCAGAGATCGAGATTGCCGGACTGTATCGCCGCTTTCGCCGCCGCCGGGTCGGGCACGATGGACAGCCTGACACCGTCAACCTTGGGCGACTTGGCCCCAGCGAGGCCGTCGGCCGGCTCGCTGCGCGCGGCATAGGCCTCGTTGCGGGCAAGCTCGATGAACTGGCCGCGGCGCCATTCGGCGAGCTTGAACGGACCGGTTCCGATCGCCTTCTGCCAGGAGCCGTCGGCTCCGGCTGAGTCCGGATGCGCGATGCCGGTGCCGTCGCAATCGGCTCGCGCCATCGTACTGAGGAAGGCGCCGCTCGGCTCGGCCAGACGGAACACGACCTGCTCCGGCGACGGCGCCGTGATCTCGGCTATCTTGATCTTGCGCGTGCCGTCGAAATTGGTCCGGCATGGCCAGCCGGATTTCGGATCGAGGAAGCGCTCCCAGGTCCATGCCACCTCCCGCGAGGTCAACGGCGCGCCGTTGTGGAACGTCACGCCCTCACGCAGTGTGAAAGTGTAGGTGCGCCCATCCGCTGATGTCTCAATCGCCTTGGCCAGCATCGGCGCGACGGTCCCGTCGGCGCGCCAGGCAACGAGGCCCTCGTAGATCTGCTGCAACACGAGGCCGGTGTTGTCGTCAGGGCTGTTGCCCGGCATCAGGCCGCGGATGTCTGTGGTCACCATGCTGCGCAGGATGCTCTCGGCGCGGGCCGCGGACAGCGACCCAATGATCAGACACAACGCAACGACAGAACGCTTCATACGCATGATCCTGACTAACCCGAGGCACACGCCGCCGCCGCACCGGCGAAGTCCAGAACGGGCGCGGCTGCGAGCAGCGCCTTGGTGTAATCATGCTGCGGGTGATCGAACACGTCGTCACGCGAGCCTTGCTCGACGATCTTGCCGCCCTGCATCACCACGACGCGGTCAGCGACCTGCTCGACGGCGGCGAGGTCATGGCTGATGAACAGACAGGCAAAGCCGTATTGCGTCTGCAACCGCTCGAACAGTTTCAGCACCTGCGCCTGAATGGTCATATCGAGCGCGGAGACCGGCTCGTCCGCCACGACGAAGGCCGGCTCGCGCACGATGGCGCGGGCGATGGCGATCCGCTGGCGCTGTCCACCGGACAATTCATGCGGCCAGCGCTTGCCGAGACCGGCAAGCCCGACCTCGTCCAGCATCGCCTCCACCCGAGTGTCGCGCTCGGCGGTCGTCAATTCCGGGACATGGCGCAGTGGCTCGGCGACAATCTCGCCGACGCGCATGCGTGGATCGAGCGAGGAGTAAGGATCCTGGAACACCAGTTGCGAGGCGAGACGGAAGTCGCGATCGATCGTTGCCGTGACATCCCTGCCCCGGAACCTGATCTCACCGCCCGACGTCGGGATCAGGCGCAGCATGGCCCGGCCAAGCGTGGTTTTGCCGGAGCCGCTGCCGCCGACGACGGCGACCGTTTCTCCGGCGGCGATGTCGAGATCGACGCCGTTGACGGCGGAGACGCCGGTGTCGCGGCGGAACAGCCGCTGCCGCCCGGCGAAGCCTACCTTGAGATCACGTACGCTAACGAGGGGTTCGCCGCCCCGTCGCGCTTTGGTCGTGGCGCCGCGCCGCGGCAGCGCCTCGACCAGTCGCCTGGTATAGGCTTCGCGCGGCGAGAACAGGATCTGCCGGGTCGTGCCGGTCTCGACCATCTTGCCTTGCCGCAGCACCAGCGCGCGCTGCGCGTAGCGCGAGACCAGGCCGAGATTGTGCGTGATCAGCACCACCGACGTGCCGTGGTCACGGGCGAGCCCGACCAGGAGGTCGAGCACCTCGCGCTGGGTCAGCGTATCCAGCGCCGTGGTCGGCTCGTCCGCGATCAGCAACTTCGGCTTCAGCAGCATCACCGAGGCCAGCATGATGCGCTGGCGCATGCCGCCGGAGAATTCGTGCGGATAGGCGTCAAAAGTCCGTTCGGGATCACGGATCTGCACCCGCGCCAGCATGTCGAGACAGCGGCGCCTGATCTCGCGCTTGCCGAGCCGCTCGTGCAGGCCGATCCCTTCCGCCATCTGCGCGCCGACGCTGATGGCGGGATTGAGCGAGACCATCGGCTCCTGGAACACCATGCCGACGGTAGGCCCACGCATGGTGCGCATCTGGCGCGCCGAGACGTTGGCGAGATCGACGCCATCAAGCACGATGCGGCCGCCGGCCTTGCGCAGACCCGGCGGCAACAGGCCGAGCACGGCACGCGCCGCCGCTGTCTTGCCGCTGCCGGATTCGCCGACGACGGCGAGAAACTCGCCGCGCTCGACGGCGAAGGAGACGTTGTCGACGATCACGGCATTGCTGGCGGCAACCTCGATGCGCAGATTTTCGACCGACAGCAGCGTCATCCGTGCGCCATCCTGGGATCGAGGCGATCGCGCAGCGAATCGCCGAGCAGATTGATGCCGAGTAGCGTCAGCGCGATGCAGAGGCCCGGTGCGATCGAGAGCCAGGCCGCCGTCTCCATGAACGGACGACTTGCCGCCAGCATGTTGCCCCAAGTCGGCGCCGGCGGCGGCACGCCGAGGCCGAGGAAGCTCAGCGCGCTCTCGGCCAGCAGCACCCAGCCGAACATACTCGTCGCGAGCACCGCAACCGGCGCGACCGCGTTCGGCATCACGTGGCGGAGCATCGAATAGACCTCGGAATTGCCGATGACGCGCGAGGCCTCGACATATTCCCTCTCGCGGATCGACAGCACGGTGCCGCGCACCACCCGGACCACCGAGGGAATGTAGGCAAGGCCAAGCGCCAGAATGAGCCCGACCTTGTTGGCGCCGACCACGATCATCACGGCCAGAGCCAGTAGGATGCCGGGAAATGCCAGCAGCGCGTCGTTGACGGCCATGATGATGCGGTCAACCCAGCCGCGGATGTAACCGGCCGCGCAGCCGATCACCATGCCGGCGGCTACGGCGAGCGAAACCGTAACCAGAGCGATCACCACACTGGCGCCCGCGCCGACCATGATGCGACTCAGCACGTCACGGCCGAATTCGTCGGTGCCGAGCCAGTGCAGTGACGACGGCGCCTGAAGTCTTGCCCGCAGATTGATGCGCAGCGGATCGAACGGCGTCCAGAAAGCACCGGTGACGGCAGCGCCCAGCAGGAGCGCAATCAGGACGCCGCCGATCGCGGTATTGGCGCGCATCCTCATGCCACCGTCACCCTCGGATCGAACAGCGGATAGCAGAGATCGACGATCAGATTGACGACGACGTAGATCACGGCGGTGAACAGCAGGCAGCCCTGCACCACCGGATAGTCACGCGCGAAGATGGAATCGACCAGGAGACGGCCGAGGCCGGGCAGCGTGAACACGGTCTCGATGACCGCGATGCCGCCGAGGAGATGGCCGAGCACGAGACCGATCAGCGTCCAGGTCGGCGCGAAGGCGTTCGGCAGCACGTGGCGGGCGAGCACGCGCCATTCCGGCACGCCTTTGGCGCGTGCGTGGGTGACATATTCGAGCCTGAGCACCTCGATCGAGGCGGCTCGCGCCATGCGCGTGAGCACGCCGATCTCCACCATGGTCAGCGTCGCGATCGGCAGCACGATGAAGGTCGCCGCCTGCCAGAAATTCTCGGCGAACGGCACGTAGCCGATCACCGGCAGCCATTTCAGCTTGAGCCCGAAAAGAAGCAGCAGCAGAAGACCGAGCCAGAAGCTCGGGATCGACAGCAGCAGCGTGGCCCCGCCGACGACGGAGAGATCGAGCAGGCTGTTCTGCTTCCACGCGGCCACAAGGCCGGCCGGAACCGCGATGCACGCGGCCGCCGCGACCGCCACCAGCACGATGACGGCGCTGACCTGGAAACGATCGAGGATCAGCGGCAGCACCGCGAGGTTGTTGGTGATGGAGTGACCGAAGTCACCGGCCGCAAGCTTGGCGATCCAGTGCAAGAACTGCACCGAGATCGGCTGATCGAGGCCGAGCTGGGCGCGCAGCTGTGCGGCCTGTGCTGGATCGGCGGCATCGCCGAGCATGACCTGCACGGGGTCACCGGGGATGAGACGCACCAGCGCAAATACTGCGATCGCGACCAGCAGCAGTGTCGGGATCGTCATGGCCAGCCGTCTTGCGAGGTAACCCAACATGGTGCGCCTTGCCTACTGCACCGTGACGCCCCAGAACCGCGGCTGGGGATAAAGCCAGCCGGCATAGCCCTTGATGCTCTTGCGCAGCGCCGTCAGCTCGGCGCCGTTGAACAGCACGATCATCGGCACGTCGGCGATGAAGCGCTTGTGCATCTCGTCGAACAGCGCCTGCCGCGTCGTGGTATCGTCGATCATCATGGACTGGCGCAGCATCCCCTGCGCCTCCGGATTGTCCCAGACCTTGCGCGGCTGCGACGCCTTCGGCCCGGTCAGCATCTCGAAGCTCAGCGAGGGATCGAGTCGGGCCGAATAAACGAAGGCCATCGACTGGTAGTCGCCGCGGTTGTAGCGATCGAGCTGAGCCGCCCAATCCATCACCTCGAGCTCGATGTTGATCCCGACGGTCTGCGCCATCGCCTGCACCAGCACGGACGCATCGAACACGAAGCTGTAACGCTTGTTGGTGATCATCTTGATCGGCTGGCCACGATAACCCGCCTCCAGCAGCAGCTTCTTGGCTTCCGCGATATTCTGCGCATAACCGTGCGACTGCGCCTCGCTGTAGAACGGGCTACCGAGCGGTAGCGCAGAATTGTTCGCCCGCGCGGTGCCCTGCATCACGGCATCAACGATCTGCGCTGTGTCGATCGACAGCGCAATGGCGCGGCGGATGCGCACGTCCTTCAGCAGCGGGTCCCTGGTCTGGAACAGGATGCCGGTGAGGCCGAGCGCAGGCGTGATGCTGAGCTGCACGTCGGAGCGCGACTTGAGCTCTTCGAGATCGGGGATCGACAGGCTCAGGATCACGTCGAGTGAGCCACTGAGCAGCCCCGCTTTCGCGGCAGAACTATCCGGGATCACGTTGAAGCGCACGCGATCGACCTTGACGTCCTTGGCGCCGGTGTAGCCGGTGCGCGGCTCGCTGCGCGAGACATAGCCGTCGAAACGGACGATATCGACATATTGTCCCCGCTTCCACTCGGCGAGCTTGAACGGGCCGGTGCCAATAGGGGCGATCCACTTGCCGTCCGCGCCGACAGAGTCGCGATGAATGATTGCGGTCTGCCCGCAATCGGGCCGCGCCAGGGTCGGAAGGAACAAGGCCGTCGGCCGATCAAGCGTGATGGCAACGGTCTGTGGATCGGGCGCCTCGACCTTCTCGATCCGCGCGATGCCGGTGGCGCTGAATTCAGACAGGCAGCGCCATTGCGTCGCCGGATCGAGCCAGCGCTTCAGCGACCAGACCACGTCATCCGCGGTCATGGTCGCGCCGTTGTGGAACTTGACGCCCTGCCGCAGGCGGAATGTATAGGTCTTTCCCTCGTTCGAAATCGTCCAGCTGTCCGCCAGCATGGATCCGATGGACGTATCGTCGCGGAAGGCGACCAGCCCTTCCACCACATGCGCGATCACGCCATCGGTGTTGGCGTCGCGATTGGTGCCGGGATCGGTCGAGCGGATGTCCGCGTTGAGCCGGGCCCTCAGTAATGTCTCGGCGCCGGCTTTCCCCAGCATGGCCCACAGGGCGAGCGCAGCCAGACCGACCGCCCACGCCGGCGATGGCCGACGCCGCCGCATCACGCTGCCCCCGCCGCCGCGACCGACCGCTTGAACGCGGCCCGCCCGATCTCGTCGATCTCGAGCCGGTATGCGACGAATTCGCGGTTGAGCGCCGGCAGCGGCGCCGCCTGCATCAACCCGCTCGCCGGCTCCATCAGGATCATCGCCACGGTGGCGCTGAGATTGTTGCTGAGATTGCGGCGCGGCGGGCGGCACACCGACCAAGGATAGGCGAACTCGTCGAACAGGGCGTTCTTGACGGTATCGAAGGTGATGCTGCCGATGTGCGGCTGAAGCAGATCGCGAACGCGAATGTCGCGGTAGAGACTATCAGGCGTGTTGAAGATGCCGGTGTCCTTCAACTTGCTGAGCGCGACGGGGCTGAGAAAGTTGTTGGCGTGGACCAGCAGGCCGTTCTGCGGATGCACCTGGAAGGTCTCGTCCGGGGCGCACTCGAAATCGATCGCCACGCCCTCGCGGTGGCTGACGATCATGTTGTTGGCCGCCGACTTCTTCGTGCAATAGACCGCCCGCATCGCCAGCGCCAGATGCTCGTTCTCCAGCACCTTGCGGCGGATCAGCGCCAGCGGCACGCCGACCTGGCGATAGTCGCGGTCGCTCTCGAGATAGTTGGCCGTGATCGCGATGCCGACGGCATTGAAGCCGCAGCGGCCGAGCGCGCCGGCTTCGGTGAAGGTCATGAGATCAGGACCGTCGTCGCGCCGCACCTTCAGCACCACCGCGGTCTCCGCGCATTCGCGCTTCCAGTCCCAGTTCTGGGCGTGGATCAGGCGGCCGCTGGCGGCCGCCTGCGGCATCACGACGACGCCGGTGCAGCCATCGGGATCTTCCGGTGTCTTCAGGCGCGCGCGGATCGCGGGATTGGCGAGCTTGATGATCTCGGTGCGGGCATTGAGCAACACGACATCCTCGAACGGAACGTCGGCGCCTTCCGCAATGCCGCGCATCTCCTCAATATAATCAGGCTCGAACCCTTCGATGACCGGCACATAGTCGCGCACCAGCGCGGCGACACCGTTTGCGTCGAGCGAAAGCTCCTTCAGCTGCGCGAAGTAATGCGTCGTCCCCTTCTTGATGCGGCCCGCCGCCTTCTGCCCGTACTGACGTCCACGCTCGCGCGGGGGGCCGGAGATTTCGATCAGGGGAAAGGGTTCGATCATGGGACGCCAAGTTCCTTCGTGAAGTTCCTTTTGCTTTCCCGGGAAGGCTAATGTATTTTGTAATGACATGAAACAAAAATCTTCAGCCTCGAAATTGACCTTGGAAAAGGCGCCCCCAAGCCGTCTTCAGCGCGAACTGTCGGCCGGGATCATGGACCTGATCCGGAGCGAAGGGCTCGCGCCCGGCACGCGCCTTGCCGAAGTCGCGCTCGCCGAGCGCCTTCAGGTCTCGCGCACGCCGGTGCGCGCCGCGCTGAAGCTGCTGGCGCGGCGCAAGCTCGTGCATGCCGGCGCCAGCCGTGGCTATTTCGTCGCCGAGGCCGCCCCCGCCTCGCACAAGGCACCGCCAAAGCCGAACCCCGACGATACCGACCGGCTGTTCCTCGCAATCGCGCGCGACCGCCGCGCCGGCCGGCTGCCGGAGGAAGTTTCCGAGCGCGACCTGATGCAGCGCTACGATGCGACGCGGCCGATCGTGCAGCGCGTGCTCACCAAGCTTGCCGAAGTTGCCGCCGTGCAGCGCAAGCCCGGCCACGGCTGGCGCTTCCAGCCGACGCTCGCGGACACGCAGGCGCGCGACGAGAGCTATCGCTACCGTCTGTTGATCGAGCCGGCCGGCCTGCTCGAGCCGGGCTTCCAGCTCGACCCGGCCTGGGCCGCCGAGATGCGCCGCCGGCATCAGGAGATGCTGGCGATGCCGTGGAGCGACACGGCCAGCATCGCGCTGTACGAAATGAACGCGGCCTTTCACGAGGGCCTCGCCGCCGCATCAGGCAACCGCTATCTGCTGGTCGCGGTCCAGCAGCAGAACCGGCTGCGTCGCTTCGGCAACTACGACTGGACCTTCGGCCATGAGCGCGTGATCGTGAACTGCCGCGAGCATCTCGCCATTCTCGACCAGCTCGAAGCCGGCCAGAACGAGGCTGCCGCCGCGCTGCTCCGCCGGCATCTCGAAGGCGCAGCAAAGCTCAAGCGCAGCCCGGCCAATTCCAACACGCCATCCAAAGCCTCACGTTTGCAAGAGTTGCCATGACCATGAATGCCTTCGCTTCCTCCAACAGCCCCCTCACCCGCGAGGCCATGGAGCCGTTCTGGCTGCCGATGACGCCGAACCGGCAGTTCAAGTCGAAGCCGCGCATCTTCGTCGGCGCCGAAGGCATGCACTACATCACCGATGACAACAGGCGCATTCTCGACGGCATGGCGGGGCTGTGGTGCGTGAATGCGGGACATGCGCAAAGGCGCATCGTCGAGGCGATCCAGGCGCAGGCGGCAAAGCTCGACTTCGTCTCCTCGTTCCAGATGAGCCATCCGGCCGCCTTCGAGCTCGCCCGCCGCATCACCGAGATCGCGCCCGCCGGCCTCGACCATGTCTTCTTCACCAATTCCGGCTCGGAATCCGTCGACACTGCCCTGAAGATCGCGCGCGGCTATCACCGCGCGCGCGGGGAAGCCAGCCGCATCCGCTTCATCTCGCGCGCCAAGGCCTATCACGGCATGGGCTGGGGCGGCCTGTCGGTGAGCGGCATCGTCCGCCACCGCCGGGATTTCGGCCCGCTGCTGCCGGAGGTCGACCACCTCCCGCATACGCACGATCCCGAGCACGCGGCGTTCTCGCGCGGGCAGCCGCAATGGGGCGCGCATCTCGCCGACGAGCTTTCAAAGCTGCTGCAGGTGCACGATCCCTCGACGATTGCCGCCGTCATCGTCGAGCCCGTGACCGGCTCCGGCGGCGTGCTGCCGCCACCTGTCGGCTATCTCGAGCGGCTGCGAAAGATCTGCGACCAGCACGGCATTCTCCTGATCTTCGACGAGGTGATCACCGGCTTCGGACGCCTCGGCGCCGCGTTCGCCGCCAACGCCTTCGGCGTGACACCCGATATCATCACCTGCGCCAAGGGCATGACCAATGCTGCCGTGCCGATGGGCGGCGTCATCACCAGCGGCAAGGTCTATGATGCGCTGATGCAAGGGCCGGATAACACGATCGAGCTGTTCCACGGCTACACCTATTCGGCCCATCCGCTCGCCTGCGCGGCCGGTCTTGCCGCACTCGACGTGTACCAGGATCTCGGCCTGTTCGAGCGTGCCCGCCGCCTCGCGCCGGCGTGGGAAACCCAAGCGCATGGCTTGCGCGACCTTCCCCATGTCGTCGACATTCGCAACATCGGCCTGCTCGCCGCGATCGACCTGAAGCCGCGTGACGGCGCAGCAGGTGCACGCGGAGTCGAATGTGCCAGCCGCTGCTATGACGATGGCGTCCTGATCCGCAGCAGCGGCGATACGCTCCTGATCTCACCGCCTCTGATCATCACCGAGGAGCAGATCGACGAGATCTTTGCCGCGATCCGCCGTGCATTGATCGCCATCAGGTGACGGCCGGCCGGGAGCTTCACGGCGATCTGACAGTCGAAGGCAACCGCGCAGCCGGCGAGAACGGGTGGCTTAGAGCACGCCGGCGACGCGCAGTGCCTGCTCTAGCGCCTGCAACTCACCGCGTGTCGCCGCCGGTTGCGGCGGCCGCGCCGAGTCGCATGGCAGACGCCCGAGCAGCTTCAGGCAGGCCTTGAGCCGCACGGTCGCGCGTCCTCCCGGAGGGTCGCGGTAGATCGCGACCGCCAGTGGATACAGCTTCTCATGCGCGGCGCGTGATCGCTCCCAATCGCCGGCTTCGGCCGCAACCCAGAGGTCGACCACAAGCTCCGGTACCACACAGGCGAGGCTGACCTGGCTGCCGGCCGAGCCGATGAGATAGCTCGTCAGCAGATGTTCGTCGCCCGAGCCGAGCACGACGAAGTCCGGTCGCAGCTTCCCAATCAGCCGCAGATTCTGTTCGTATGCCGCAACCTCCCAGCTGCCTTCCTTCACCGCAACGAAACGGGGATCGGCGACAAGCCGCGTAAGCAGCGGCGGCGCGTAGGCCATTGCCCCCGCGCCGACGGGCGCAGCGTAGAGCATCAGCGGCACTGTCGTCGCATCGCGGATGCGGCGGTGATGCTCGATCACGCAATCGTCGGCGTGGCCGAGCGCCCAGCTGTTGGGTGGAAACACCAGCAGCCCGTCGGCGCCGGCCTGTTCCAGCGCAGCCGCCTCGCGCACGGCCTCCAGGCTCGATTCATGATTGACCCCGGAGACGATCAGGCAGTCCTTCGGCGCGTGCCGGCGCGCCAGCTCCACCACGCGCCGCTTCTCGGCCAGCGACAGCACGAAGTTCTCACCGGCGTGGCCGTTGACCAGGAGCCCGTTGATGCCAGGCGTGGACGCAACCGATGCGAGATGGGCTGCGAGCTGCGCCTCGTCGATCGCGAAATCGGGAGTCATCGGCACGATGGTGGCGGCGTGAATGCCGCGCAGGCGATCGCTGAATCTCCGCATCCCGGCCGACATCGCCACCTAGTGAATGATCTGGTCGAGGAACGTCCGCGCCCGTTCGGACTTCGGATGCTTGAAGAATTCCTCGGGCGCGGCCTGCTCGACCACCTTGCCCTCGTTCATGAACACGATACGGTCGGCGACCTCGCGGGCAAAGCCCATTTCGTGGGTCACACACAGCATGGTCATGCCCTCTTCCGCCAGCTTCTTCATGGTCTCCAACACCTCCTTGACCATTTCCGGGTCGAGCGCGGAAGTCGGCTCGTCGAACAGCATGATCTTCGGCCGCATGCACAGCGCGCGTGCGATCGCGACGCGCTGCTGCTGGCCGCCGGAGAGCTGCCCGGGGAATTTTTCGGCCTGATCGGGAATCCGGACCTTGGTCAGGAAATGCATGGCGAGGTCCCTGGCCTCGGCCTCCGACATACCGTTCACGGTCATCGGCGCCAGGATGCAATTTTCCAGCACCGTCATGTGCGGAAACAGATTGAAGCTCTGGAACACCATGCCGGTGTCGCGCCTGACCGTGTCGATGTTCTTGCGCTGGTGATCGAGTTCGGTGCCGTTGACGTAGATCAGCCCCTCGTCGTGCTTCTCGATGTGATTGATGCAGCGGATGAGCGTCGACTTGCCCGAGCCGGAGGGACCGCAGATCACGATCTTCTCGCCCTTGGCGACCTTGAGATCGATCTGGTCGAGCGCGGTGAAGTCGCCATAGTGCTTGTAGACCGCCTCCATACGGACCGCGGGAACCTCACCGAGTTGCGTCTGCACTGTTGCACCTTCGGCCGAGGTCATCGATATCTCGCTCATGCGCGGGCCTCCACACTCGCCTGTGCGACCGGCGCGCTCGCTGCGACGCGCCTGGTTTTCGCCGCGCTCGAGCGACCGAAATGCTTCTCAAGCCGGCGTTGAACCGCGTCCCAGACCGATGTGAGGATCAGGTAATACGCCGTTGCCGCCGCATAGACTTCCAAGATCTGGAAATGCTCCTGCATCAGCATGTCGCTGCGGCGCATGAGCTCCTCGACCGAGATCACGGAGGCGAGCGAGGTCGCCTTCAGTAGCGAGTTGATGGAGTTGCCGAGTGGCGGGATCATCAACCGGAACGCCTGCGGCAAGGTCACGCGGCAGAACGTGACCCAGGGCGACAGGCTGAGCGCCCAGGCGGCCTCGCGCTGTCCCGCCGACACCGCCATGAAGCCGCTGCGCACGATCTCGGCGAGATAGGCCGCCTCATTGAGGATCAGGCCGACCAGCGCGCAGGTGATCACACTGAACTTGATGCCCAGCTGCGGCAAGCCGCTGTAGATCACCACCAGCTGGATCAGGAGCGGCGTGCCGCGGAAGAACCAGATGTAGAAGCGCGCTGCACCCGCGAGCACCGGATTGGACGACATGCGCAGCAACGCGATGCCCATGCCGAGGATCAATCCGCCGACGACCGCCGCCACCGTCAAGCCGATGGTGACGAGCACTCCTTTCATCAGGAAGTAATTGAAGAAATAGCTGACGGCGGCCGTCGGACTGAAATGGCTCATCGGCTGGTCTCCGTAAGAATCAGGCCGGACCGGGTCCGGCGATCGCAAGCGGCTGGTCGGCCGGCATGCTGGTCAGGCCGAACTTGTCGAACAGCGCCTGGTAGCTGCCGTCGGCCCGCATAGCGTTCAGCGCCTTGACGACGGCATCGACCACCGTCTTGTTGCGGAAGCCGAGCGTCGTGCGGGCGGTGCCGAGGCCGCTCAGCACTTCCTTGACGCGGCCGCGGCTGGTGAGGTCGCGCGCCACGCTATCGACGAGCAAGGCGTTGTCGACCTGTCCCGCCAGCAGCGCGCTGACGACGTTGGTGGCAGTGGGGAACGTCCGCATCTCGACGGCGGCTCCGCCTTTCGCGGCGCTGGCATCGCTGAGCTTCTTGAGCCAGTTCATCTGGTAACTGCTGACCTCAACGGCGGATGATTTTCCGATCAGATCGTTTTCGGTAGCAATTTTTGTGCCGCTGTCGGGAGCAACCACGACCGAAATGGCCTGAATCGCGTAAGGCACCATGTACATCAGCTTGGAACGTTCCTCGGTCCAGAACATGCCGGTGTCGATGCCGTCGATGCGGGCCGCGTTGAGCGCCGGGATCATCGCCGGAAAATCCATCCGGACGAGTTCGACCGGAAGACACAACCGCTTGCCGAGTTCGGCGGCGAGCTCGACGTTGAGGCCCTGCAGCTGGCCGTCCTTGTCGACGAATTGCTGCGGCGGATTGGTCGGGTTGATGGAGAGCTGCAATTTGCCGGGCGCAATCAGATTGTCGTCGGTGATTGCGGGCGTACAGGCGGCATGCACTGCCGTGGATGCGAGAACGAGCGCGGCGGCCGCACTCAAGCGAAGCAGTGTCGAGACCATGAATTCCTCCAGTAAGACGCCAATGACCGATGCAGTTCCTCGCCCGGGATTCCCCCTCGCCGTTTCTTGGATGCGGCCTGCCGGATCTCGCGACACGGCAGGCAGCATCATCTTCGATCTGCTCAGGCCGGTCCCGACATCGGCCTCAGCTGGATGCGCATGAAATTCTTCACCAGGGATTCGAACGGACCAAAACCCTTCACCTTAAGGAACTCCGGCGTCTCGAACGCCCATCGCCCCGCGACTTCGTACATGGCGGCGTATTTGGGACCGTCGCCGATCGAGACGAAGCGCTTAGCCGAGAGCCAGCCGGGACAGGCGAGCAGATCAGGAAAATGCCGATGCTCGTACCAGGTGTTGAACGCATCCTCGTGCTCGGGATCGATGTCGACCCGCACGATGTGGATGAAGGCTTCGTCCGGCATCGGCTCGCCCCTCATGCCAGGCGGATGTCGCCGGCCGCGCTCGCCGCGCCGACCGTCGTTGCAATGGCATCGCACAGCGCAGGCAGAACCGGCAGCAGCGGTGGCCGCGGATCGGCGTTGCCGATCAGGCCGAGCGCCTTCAGCCCGACCTTCATGCGCGTGTGCATGTCCATGATCGGCGCAGGCCCGTAGATGGACCGCACGATCGGATAAAGCCGTTCATTGACGGCGCGCATCGCCTTGAGGTCGTCCGCGAGCGAGGCCCGCCACAGCGCGACGAACAGATGCGGCGCGAGGCTGATGAGGCCGGAGAGAATGCCGTCGCCTCCGACGGCGAGCTGCGGCAGGAACCAGTTGAAGTTCGACGGCAGGATCGCGACGGAAGGATCGGCCTGCTTCACCGCCCGCCGGTTCTCGTCATAGGCGAAGATGGTGTCGCTGCCTTCCTTGATGGCGATAACGCTATCGATCGCCGCGATCTTCGCCAGCGTCTCCGGCGAGTAGCCAAAGCCAGATGCCACCGGATACTGGAAGATCGATACCGGGATTCCGATCGCGGAGCTGACCGCCTGCACAAAAGCCACCGGCGCGCGCGAGGTCGCCGAGGCTCCGCCGCCGAGCGGTGCGGGCGGGAACAACACGGCGCAATCGGCGCCGGCAGCTTCCGCGATCTGCGCCTGATGGATCGCTTCCGCGGTGGAATGCGCGATGATGCCGGCCAGTAGCGGCTTGCCGCCGATCTGCCGGCGCGTCCGCTCGATCACCGCCTGGCGCTCGTCGTCCGAGAGCGATCCGCCCTCGCCGGCATGTCCGTTGACGAACACGGCCGCGATGCCGTCCGGACAGGCGCAATAGTCCAGCACGCGAGCATAGCCGTCCCAATCGATCGAGCTGTCGTCCCTGAAGGGCAGCACGGTTGCGACCGTGACGCCGCCCAAATCTGGTTTCTTCATCGGCTTGCTCATGACGGTTTGCGCCGTGGAAATTTCAGGCTCGCGCGTGCCTTCAGCACTTCGAGGCCGCCCTCGTTGCGCGCGCTCGCTTCCCAGATGATGGTGCGGGTCTCGTCGTGCTGCTCGGCGATCCAGACGTCGAAGGTGAGCGTGTCGCCGTAGAAGACGGGCCCGGTGAACCAGAAGCGATCCTCCACCGACACGCCGATGGTGCCGGCCAGCTCAGAAGTGAGGATACTGGTGCAGAGGCCAGCAACCATGATCCCCGGCGCCAGCCTGCGGCCGAATCGCGTCGCGCCGGCATAGACCTCGTCGACATGAACGGGGCCGAAATCGCCGGTCGCGGCGATATAGAGCGCCCCATCCGCCTCGGTGATGGTCTTGCTCAGGCTGACCCTGTCATTCACCTTGAGATCGTCGAAGGATTTCGGCTCGTACATGGTTCAGCCCTTCGCGAAGGGAACCAGCGTCGCGGTGCCGTCGACAACGGTCGTGCCGGATGGCGACAGGGTGCAAGTCACGCGGCAGGTTGCCTCGTAACCGGCGACCGAAACGATCTCGGCCCTCGCTTCGACGGACTCGCCGACGATCACGGGCGCAGCAAAGTTGAGCGCGATGCTGCTGATCCGCCGCGTCGGTCCACCGAGCTGGCTGAGGCAGGTGGTGGCAAGACCGCCGACGGCGAGCTCAAAGGCCACCATGTTGGAGGCGCCCGCCTTCTTGGCGCGGACGGCATCGACATAGAGGCCGCCGAGATTGCCGCTGATGCCGGTGAACATCGCCTGCTCGGCGACCGTCATGGTCTTGCGGAAGGCGAAGGCTGTGCCGGGCTTGAGAGGCGCGTGGGACATCGATCGCTTCCCTAGAGATGCAGGCCGTTCTTGATGGTGCTGCGCGCAACCAGCATGCGATGGATTTCGGACGTGCCGTCGTAGATGCGGGTGACGCGGGCGTCGCGATACATGCGCTCCAGCGGCAGGTCCTTGCTGAAACCCATGCCGCCGAACACCTGGATGGCACGGTCGACCACGCGGCCCTGCATCTCGGAGGCCGCGACCTTGATCATCGAGACCTTGTCGCGTGCATCCTTGCCCTGATCGATGTCCCAGGCGGCGTTCATCACCATCATCTTGACGCCGAAGATCTCGGTGGCGGAATCGGCAATCAGCTTCTGCACCATCTGGAAGTCGCCGATCAGCTGGCCGAACTGACGCCGCTCGCCGGCATGCTTGCGCATCATCTCGAGCGCGCGCTGCGCCATGCCGACGGCGCGCGCGCCGATATGGGCAAGGCGGATCTGCAGCACGCTCTGCATGATCAGCTTGAAACCACCGCCGACCTCGCCGAGCACGGCCGCTTTCGGAATGCGGCAGTCCTCAAAACTCAGCTCGGCATGGCCGTAGCCGCGATGGCCCATCATTGGCTGGGTACGCGCGACCTTGAAGCCGGGCGTGCCGCGGTCGACCAGGAACAGGGTGATGCCCCCGCGGGCCCGCTTCTCCTTGTCGGTCAGCGCCATAAGGATCACGTAGTCGGCAATGTCGCCGTCGCTGATGAAATGCTTGGTGCCGTTGAGGACCCATTCGTCGCCGTCGAGATGCGCCGTGGTGCTGATCGACGCCGCATCGGACCCGGCGCCCGGCTCAGTGATCGCCATGGCGCAGATCTTGTCGCCCTTGACCGTGGGCAGCAGATAGCGCTCGACCTGATCCCCCTTGCAGGCCATCAGCATCGGATAGACCTGGCCGAACACGCGGCGGATCAGCGCATCGGAGGTCTTGCCGAACTCTTCCTCGACCAGGCAGTGCTCGACGCAAGTTAGCCCGCCGCCGCCGACATCCGCCGGCATGTTCATGGCGTAAAGGCCGAGCTTCTGTGCCTTGGCCTTGGTGACCGCAAGCACGTCGGCCGGCACCTTGGCCGTCTGCTCGACGACGTCTTCGAGCGGCTGCACCTCCGTCTCGACGAAGCGGCGGATGGTATCAACGAGCAGGCGCGTTTCCTCGGGGATTGAAAAATCGATCATCGCGCCACCCCGACGGCCTTGCCGGCGACCATCGCGTCGATCTCCGCGGCGCCGTACCCGATCTCGCCGAGCACCTCCCGCGTCTGCGCACCGAGCCGCTGCGGCACCAGCCGCACCTCCGGCGTCCGGCCATCATAGCGCGCGGGATGCGCGACCATCCGGATCGGCGCGCCTCCCGCACTCTCGGCGCTCTTGAACACGCCGAGGTGTTCGAGCTGGGGATCAGTCTCGAGGTCGCGATAATCCTGCACCGGCGCGTGCCAGACCCGCGCGGCTGCCAGCGCGGGCAGCCAATCGGTCGTCGACTTCTGTTTCAGCCTGGCTGCAACGATACGCGTGATCTCCTCGCGCTTCGAAAAACTGTCGGTGTCACCGAACTGCTTCAGCTTCTCGCTCTCGAGCGCGACCGCGAGCGCCTTGGGCGACGCCATGGAAATCGCGAGATGGCCGTCCGCCGTGGCGTGAATGCCGTAGGGACCGGGGCTGAACCACGCCGCGATGCCCGCCGGACCGCGCGACGTCGGCGACGGCGCGCCGTTGAGCCAGGCGGTCAGCGGCTCGACCTGGAGATCGAGCGCGGCCTGATAAAGGTTGACCTCGACGAGCTGCCCCTTGCCGGTTTTCGTTCGGGCAAACAGCGCCGCGAGGATGCTCATGGCATAGAGCGAGGCGGCATGCTGATCGACGATGACAGCGCCGATCGCCGTCGGTTCGCCGTCCGCCCGCCCGGTCCGCATCGCAAGGCCCGACATCGCCTGGAGCAGAAGGTCCTGGCCGGGGCGATCCTTGTAGGGCCCTTCCGACCCGAATCCGGTCGCTACCGCATAGATCAGGCCGGGATTGATTGCCTTGAGCGTGTCGTAACCAAGACCGAGCTTGGCCATGGTGCCGGGGCGGAAATTCTCCATCACGACGTCGGCGGTCGCGACCAGCTTCTTCACCGCGGCAATGCCGTCGGGATGCTTGAGATCGACGGCGAGACTGCGCTTGTTACGTCCGGTGGCCAGATGATTGACGCTGTCGCCTGCGACGAAATGATTGGCGACCGCCCAGTTGCGCTGAAACGCTCCCTCGATCGGCTCGACCGCGATGACGTCCGCGCCGAGATCGGCGAGTGTCTGCGCGGCCAGGGGACCAGCGAGATAGTGATTGAAGCTGAGGATCTTGACGCCGTCGAGCAGGTTCATCCGTTCACACCTCAGTTCAAGCAACTGCAATTGGCGCGCTGCGCCACACGAGATCGAACGTCTTGACCAGGGCACGTGCGGCCGCATCCTGTGCAGCCGGCAGCGGTAGGCGCGGCGGGCGCGGATGGCCGGCTGCAAAGCCCATATGACCGAGCAGCGCCTTGCTGCCGGCGACATAGGCCTGGCCGCCGACGAATTCGATCACCGGCAGGTATTTGAGATAGAGCTCGCGCGCTTCCTTGATCGCGCCGTGGTCGGCGACGAGGCTGAAGATGCGGGCCATTTCCGCCGGGACCACGTTGGAGGCCACGGCCACCCAGCCCTGCGCTCCTTCGACGAAGGATTCGAAGCCGAGGATGCCGCCGAACACCGTCATCCTGTCGCCGCAGAGGCGGATGATATCGCGCACCCGCGTCACCTCCAGCGTCGACTCCTTGATATAGAGACAGTTGTCGATCTCGGCGATGCGCGCCACGAGCGGCGGCTTGAGGTCGACGTTGGCGGTTGCCGGATTGTTGTAAACCATGATCGGCAGCGCGATCGCGTCGGCAACCGTCTTGTAATGATGGACGAGCTCGTCGTCGGTCGGCGTCGAATAGAACGGCGGGATGATCATCACGCCGTCGGCGCCCAGTTTTTCGGCACGGCGGCTGAGGCGCACCACCTCACGCGTATCCTCTGCGCCGGTGCCGATCAGCACCGGCACGCGGCCCGCGGCCTGGCGAATGACGACCTCCGCAACCAGCGCCTTCTCGTCATCGTCCATGGACAGGAACTCACCGGTCGAGCCAAGTGGGATCAACCCATGAATACCCCGCGCGATCTGCCAGTCGACGAAGGCGCGCAAGGCCGCGACATCGACCGCCCCCGCTGCCGTGAACGGGGTGATCATTACGGTGTAGGTGCCGCGGAAGGTCTTCATCGGGGAACTACCGGGTACTTGGGTGGATTCAAGCGATAAGTGCTGCCTGCGGAATATCCGCACGCTTTATGCAATCGTTTGCATAAATGGCTCTGCATTGGGCAACACCATCCATTTTTTGAGCTTGATCCGCGTAGAATAAGCTCATAGCGTTTCTGCAATCGTTTGCAGTCTATCGGCAGGTTGGATGAGCGTCACGCTCAAAGATGTGGCACAGGCGGCCCGGGTTTCAGTCAGCACTGCTTCCCGAGCGCTGGCGGGAACCGGCCTGACCAGCGAGCGCACGCAGCAGCGCCTGGTGCGCATCGCGCGCGAGCTCGGCTATCGGCCGAACCCGATCGCGCGCGGCCTCAAGACCGGGCAGTCGCGGCTCGTGGCACTCCTCGTCCACAATCTCACCAACGCCTCGTTCCAGGTGATGGCCGAAGTGGTGCAGGCGCGCCTGAAGGCGCTGGGTTATCAGATGCTTCTGTGCATCGGGGGCGATGATCCGCAGCAAGAGAGCGACACCCTCACTACGCTGATCGACCACCGCATCGACGGACTGATCGTGGTGCCGACAGGCAAGAACGGTGCGCAGCTCAAGGCACTCTCCAAGGACGTCCCCATCGTCTGCCTGGTGCGGCGCGATGACGCGACCGATCTCGAGACCGTGCTCGCCGACGATCCGCAAGGCGCTTATCTGGGCACACGCCATCTGATCGAGCTCGGGCACAAACGCATCGGGCTGATCGTCGGCCGCCAGGACACGACGTCCGGCCGCGAACGGTTGTCCGGCTACGTCCGCGCCCTGCGCGAGGCCGGCATCACCAGGGACGACACATTGATTCATGCCGGTCATTTCGTGCCGGAGACCGGCGCGACCTGCGCCCGCAAGCTGCTCGACCTCCCCCGGCCGCCCAGTGCGATCTTCGTCGCCAACCATGAGGCCACGCTCGGCGTGCTTCGCGTGACGGCGGAGCGGAACATCGCGATCCCCGACGACCTCTCGCTGCTCTGCTACGAGGACATGCCCTGGTTCGAATGGCATCGCCCGGCCATCAGCATCGTCGACAACGGCGCGCGGGATCTTGCCAATCTCGCCGTCGAGCGACTGCTGCATCGCATGGATGCCAAAGGCAACGGCAATGACGGCGTGCGCGAATATCGCGTCGGCGCGCGCCTGGTGCAGCGCGACTCCTGCCGCCGGATCGAATCCACAGGCACCGCCAAGGCCGGCAAGTCCAGGCCGTCGGCTTCCAAATCCAAATCGTCTGCGACCAAGCCCGCGAAGGTCTGATCGATGCCCTATGTCGAAGTGCTCGCCCCGCAAGTCCCAAACCAACGCAAGGCCGCGCTGGCGAAGTCCGTGACCGACGGTCTGATGACGGCATTCGGCGTGACCGCCGATACGGTCACTCTCTATTTTCTCCCGATCTCACCCGACGACTACGCCCATGCGGGCGAATTCGAACCGCAGGGCGCCGGCCAGCGCATCCTGCTCAAGGTGCACGCCTTCCGGCGAACCGAGGCCGAGCGCCGGGCTGCCGCCATCGCGCTGACTCGCGGGGTGTGCAGCGCCTATGGCGTGCCGGGCGACGACGTCGCGGTCTATTTCCTCGACCGCGACCGCAGCGAGGTCGCTCACGATTCCAAGCTCGCCAGCGACTGACGGGAGCCACACGCCATGGATCGCTTCTATTCCCAGGACCAGAAAGCCCTGCGCGAGACCGCCCGACGCTTCGCCGAAGCGGAGATCCTGCCCCGCGCGCCCGCGATCGACCGCGAGGACCGCTTCGATCGTACGCTCTACAAGGGCATGGCCGACCTCGGCCTATTCGGCATTTGCCTGCGCGAAGGCGCTGGCGGCGCCGGTCTCGATGCGGTCGCGGCCTGCATCGCGATGGAGGAACTGGCGCGCTGCTCCGGCGCGGTCGCCAACGCCTGCGCCATCCCCGTCGAGGCCGTGCTGTTCTTCGACCATCACGGCACCGACGCGCACAAGGCGCTGATCCCGAAGATCCTGAGCGGCGACATCATTCCCGCCACCGCCGTCTCCGAGCCCGACCACGGCTCCGACGTCGCGGGTATCCGCACCAATGCTGTGCGCGATGGCAATGGCTGGCGTCTGAATGGCACCAAGGCCTGGGTGACGCTCGGCGGCGTCGCCGATCGCATCATGGTGTTTGCGCGCACCGGCAGCGAGGCGGGCCACCGCGCCATCTCCTGCCTGCTGGTCGACGGTGCCCTGCCCGGCATCGCCCGCGGCAAGAACGAGGAGCTGCTCGGCATGCACGGCCTCGACGACTGCCAGATCACCTTCTCCGACGTGCGCCTGCCTTCGGACAGTGTGATGGGGCCGGAGAACCAGGCCTTCAAGATGGCCATGAGCAATTTCAACTTCAGCCGGCTGATGATGGCCTCGATGGCGCTCGGCATGGCGCAGGCGGCGTTCGAGGATGCCACCAAGTACGCCCGCGACCGCAAGCAGTTCGGCCAGTCCATCATCGGCTTCCAGGCGGTGCAGTTCATGCTCGCGGATATGTCGACCGACATCGCCGCTGCGCGCCTCCTGATCCACCACGCCGCGCGCCTGCACGATGCCGGCGAGCCGATCGCCAAGGAGGCGGCGCAGGCAAAGCTGTTCACCACCGACATGGCGATGAAGCACGTCTCCAACGCGCTGCAGATCCACGGCGGCAACGGTTATTCGCGCGAATACCGCATCGAGCGGATCTTCCGCGACGTGCGCCTCGCCCAGATCTACGAGGGCACCAACCAGATCCAGCGGCTGATCATCGCCCGCCAGGTCGAGAAGGAGGCCGCGTGAGGGCATGCTGAGCATCATCACGGCGAACGAGGCCGCCAGCCTGATCCGCGACGCCGACACGCTGATCGTCGGCGGCAATGGCGGCACGGGCGCGGCCGAAGCTATTCTCGACGCGCTGGAGCAGCGCTTTCTCGGCGGCCAGGGCCCACACGATCTGACACTGATCAACATCACCGGCGTCGGCGCCGTCTCCGAGAAGGGCCTCTGCCATCTCGCCCATGAAGGCCTGATCGCGCGCGTGATCGGCGGCAATTTCGGCCTGCAGGTGCCGTTCATGCGCCTCGTCCGCGACGAGCTGATCGACGCCTACAATTTCCCGCAAGGCGTGATGAGCCAGCTCTGCCGCGCCATGGCGGCAAAGCATCCGGGCGTGCTCACCCATGTCGGCCTCAACACCTACATGGACCCGCGCCAGGACGGCGGGCGCATGAACAAGCGCACCACCGCGCCGCTGGTCGATTTGCTCGAGCTGCACGGCCAGTCCTGGCTGCTCTACCGTGTCCCCGCCCCGCCCGATGTCGCCATCATTCGCGGCACGTCGGCCGATGAGGACGGCTACATCAGCATGGAGCACGAGGGCACGACGCGCGAGGATCTCTCGATCGCGCAGGCCGTGCACAATGCGGGCGGCACCGTGATCTGCCAGGTCAAGCGCATCGTGAAGCGCGGCTCGCTCCATCCGCAGATGGTGAAGATCCCCGGCTTCCTGATCGACCATGTCGTGCTCGAGCCCGAGCAGATGCAAACCTACGGCACCGTCTACGATCCGGCGCGCTGCGGCGAGACGCGCGTGCCGGTGGCGATGATCACGCCCGATCCACTGACCGAGCGTCGCGTGATCGCTCGCCGCGCCGCCTTCGAATTGCGCCCGCGCGACGTCGTCAATCTCGGCGTCGGCATCTCCGCGATGATCCCCAATGTCGCGGCCGAGGAAGGCATCTCCGACCTGATCACGCTGACGGTGGAATCCGGCGTCGTCGGCGGCGTGCCGGGTCATGCGCGCGAATTCGGCACCGCCATCAATCCGCGCGTCATTCTCGACCAGGCCTATCAGTTCGACTTCTACGACGGCGGCGGCCTCTCCTGCGCTTTCCTCTCCTTCGCGGAGGTGGACGAAGCCGGCAACGTCAACGTCACCCGTTTCGGCGAACGCCGCGACGGCTCCGGCGGCTTCATCGACATCACCCAGAACGCCAAGCGGCTGATCTTCAGCGGCAGCATGACCGGCGGCAAGTTCGACATCGGCGTCGAGAACGGCCGCCTCGCGATCCGGCGCGACGGAGCCTTCCGCAAATTCGTGCCGCAAGTGGGCCAGATCAGCTTCAGCGCCTCTCTCGCGGCGCAGCGCGGCCAGCATGTCAGCTACGTCACCGAGCGCGCCGTGTTCGAGCTGGAGAACGGACACGTGACGTTGACCGAGATCGCGCCGGGCGTTCGCCTTGAGGAAGACATCCTCGCCCATATGGGCTTCAAGCCGCGTATCAGCCCGCAGCTGAAAGACATGGATCCGCGCATCTTCCGGTCCGGGCCGATGGGGATTGCACAGAGCTTCAAGGCGCTGCCGGCGCGGCCACGGAAGGTTGCCTGAGGGATCAGCATGAACGCCAACGGCCCGATCAATCTCCGTTACGAGGACATCGCGCTCGGTGCGGAGTTCGAGACCGCCGTGCACACCGTGACGGAGGCCGATATCGCGGCCTTCGCCGACGTCACGCGCGACCACCATCCGCTTCATGTCGATGGCGCCTATGCGCGCTCCCGCGGTTTTCCCGCGGTGATCGGCCACGGCCTGTACGGCCTGTCGCTGATGGAAGGGCTGAAGTCTGAGCTGAAGCTGTACGAGGAGACCTCTGTCGCCTCGCTCGGCTGGGACGAGGTGAAGTTCAAGGCTCCCATCGTCGCCGGCGATACCTTGCGTGTGCGCTTCCGCTTCATCGAGAAGCGCCCGACCAAAAATCCCGAGCGCGGCATCGTCATCGAGACGCTCGACCTCATCAACCAGCGCGACGAGGTGGTGACCGCTGCCCGCCACATCTCGCTGATCCTGACCCGGCAAGCCGATGGATCGGCGGCCATGTGACGAGACAATGAAGAAGACGTCGGACCGGAGAACGGCTCCTCTGCCACCCACGATTTGATCGGAGTATTCAGATGCGATTTCCCAAGACCTTCTCCGCCCTCGTCCTTCTGGTCGGCCTGACGCAGGCCGCCGGTGCCCAGACCTGCACGTCGAAAGTACCGGCGTCGAGCCTGATCGAGGCGCCGAAATGGCAGATGTCGATCAACCCGACGCTGCCGCCGCAGCAATTCGTCGACGACAAGGGCGAGTTGCAGGGCCTCAATGTCGAGCTCGCCCGCGAGATCGCCAAGCGCATCTGCGTCGAGGCAGTGTTCCTGCGCATGGATTTCCCGCCGATGATCCCGGCGCTGCGCTCGGGGCGTTTCGATGCCATCAACACCGGCCTGTTCTGGACCGAGGAGCGCTCCAAGATGCTCTACCTCGTGCCTTATGCGCGGCAGGCGATCAGCATCTACACCGATCCCTCCTCCAGCCTGAAGCTGGAGAGGTTTGAGGATCTCGCCGGCCGCGTGGTGGGCGTGGAATCGGCGACCTACACCGAGCGCAAAGCGCGCGAATTCAGCACTGAGATGGTCGCCAAGGGCCTCAAGCCAGTCGAGCTGCGCACATTTGCGACCGTCACCGCGACGTCGGCGGCGCTGCGCGCCGGCCAGCTCGAAGCGGCGCTCAACATCAACGAGACCGCCAACTCGCTCGAGCAGAAGGGCATCGCCAAGATCTGGGTCCGCGACATTGCTGGCACCGACATCACCTTCGCCTTCCGCGACAAGCTGCTTGCCCAGGCGGCCGCCGATGCCCTGACGGCAATCCGCGCTGATGGCACCTATGACAAGCTGTTCGACAAGTTCGGCATGACCAAGCTGAAGACCAGCACGTTCGCGATCCGCGGCGATGGTCCGACAAATTGACGGCAGGCACCGTTACGACACGCCACTTGGCGGCGTGTCGAATCAGATCAGGCTCGACCTGCCCCGGCTCAGCACTTCGCCTGCGCCCTTGGCTCCGACGATCCGTCCCTGGTCACAGACCACCCGGCCGCGGGCGATTGTGGTCACCGGCCATCCCGTGACGTCGAACCCTTCCCATGGCGTGTAGTCTGAGCCGTGATGCAGATCGGCCTGCCGGATGGGCTTCTTCAAATTGGGGTCCCAGAGAACGATATCGGCATCAAAGCCGACGCCGATCGAGCCCTTGCGCGGATAGAGGCCGTAGATGCGGGCGTGGTTGGTCGCGGTCAGTTCGACGAACTTCTGCAGCGTGATGCGTCCCTTCGAGACGCCCTCGGAGAACAGTATCGGCAGCCGCGTCTCGACGCCGGGGATGCCGTTCGGCACCCAGCGGAACGAGGTGCGGGCGTTCGGCGTCAGCTTGCCCTTGGGATCGTCGTAGCGGAACGGGCAGTGGTCGGACGAGAAGGTCTGGAACACACCGGTGGTGATGCCCTCCCAGATCGCCTGCTGGCTCTCGACGTCGCGCGGCGGCGGCGAGCAGACGTATTTCGCGCCGGTGATGTCCATGTTGAGGCCCTTCATGTCGTCGGCCGTCAGCGTGATGTATTGCGGGCAGGTCTCCGCATGCACCGGCAACCCGCGCTGCTGGGCCCAGCGCACCTGCTCCATCGCCTCGCGCCCGGAGACATGGACGATCATGATGGGAACGCCGATCACCTCGGCATGGCTGATGGCGCGATGCGTCGCCTCGCGCTCGACGGCCTGGGGCCGCGAGGTGCCATGGTAATAGGGCGCGATGTGGCCCTCGCGCTCGAGCTTGGTGGTGAGGAAGCGGATCGCGTCATAGCCCTCGCAGTGGACCATGACCAGCGCCTGCTCGCGGCGCGCGACGTCAAAGACCTCGAGCAACTGCTTGTCGCTGAGCACGAGGTCGTCATAGGTCATGAACACCTTGAACGAGGTGTAGCCGTCCTTGACGAGCGCCGGCAGTTCCTGCCCGAGCACGACGGCGGTCGGATCGGAAATGATCAGGTGAAAGGCGGCGTCGATATAGCACTCGCCCTCGGCGAGCTTGCGGTAGTTCTCGACGCAGGTGCGCAGCGACGTACCCTTCTCCTGCAGCGCGAAAGGCAGCACCATGGTGTTGCCGCCGGCCGCCGCGGCGCGCGTCGCCGAGGCAAAGTCGTCGGCCATGACCACGTCCGGACCGGAGGGTTGAGAAATGTGGACGTGGCTGTCGATGCCGCCGGGCAGCGCAAGGAGGCCCGTCGCGTCGATCTCGCGCGCCGCCCCATTGATGCTGTCCGCGATGCTGACGATGCGGCCGTCGCGAATGCCGATATCGGCGCGAAACTCGTCGCTGGCCGTCACGATGGTGCCGCCGCGAATGGCGAGATCGAGCTGGGTCACAGGCATCTCCGTTACTTGATGACCGCTGATGTCTGGAATATCCGGCCCCACTCCGCAAGAGCCGCGATGTCGCCGCCGGCGAGCGCCAGCGTCCGCCGCAGCGACACCGCCACCGAATCCAGCACAGCGATGTTCAATTCCTGTTCGAGTGAGGCCGCAAGCGCGGCTCCGGCGAGATTGGTGCAGAGAATCACGGCGGCATCCGCGCCCTCCGCCGCCACGTCACGGATCATGCCTGCGATCGTCGCAGGCGCGACCTCCCCGAAAGAAAAATTGTCGCGCAAGCCGAGGTGCCGCTCTGCGTGTGGAGCGACGCCCTCCTCGGCCCAGACGTCGCTAATCCGCCGCTGGACGTCGTGCGTATAGGGCGAAACGAGGCCGACGCGCTTGGCTCCGAGCGCACGGGCAGCGTCGATGCAGGCGAGCGTGGACGTCGTCGCCGGGATGCCCGTGCGCGCCGTGATGGCTTCGCACAGGCTCCTGTCGCGGCCAATCCCGAGCCAGCTCGCCGACGTGCCGTTCCAGGCGATCGCGTCGACCTTGGCATCCGCCAGCAGGTCCGCTGCCGGCAGCATTACCGAGGCGTCGAACTGGCTCAGCGCGGCAGCGTCGAGCGCAATCTCGGTGACGCGGAAGCGCGAGAAATGCGCCGTGACGCCGGGGGCTCCGGCTAGCATGGTGCAGGTGACGGGCTCAAGTACCGAATTGGAGGACGGCGTGATCATGCCGAGACGTTTGCGCATGGCGATACCTTACGACGCCTGCGCAAGGCGCGTCGACTCCTCCCGGATCAAGGCCAGGATGTGGCGCTTTGCGTCCGTGCGGGACGGATCGGTGCGGGCTTCCATTCGGCCTTCAGATCATCGCCGCGCGCGGACAAGACCGCACGCTGCTTGAAGCAGCGCAAGAGATCGAGGCCGTGTTGCGAACGTAAATCCTGCCGTTAGACTAGATGTCTCTTCCGAAGGCCTGCTCACGTTGGCTGTCATGAGCTTTTTCCTTGATCTCCCGGTGCACACGTCGTGCACACGCCGCCTCTTAAATCATTGAGAAACTTGAAGTCTCGCTCCAGTCCATCATGGGGGCTGTGGAAAAGCGCAATCAGTTCGAAGATGCCAGCCATCAAGGGAGAGCAATTCCGACTATAAGGGCCGCGCCATGCTCTCAGGGACAAACAGCGATGAGGCGGCGATGGGCATCACACTGCGCGTCGGCTCCTTGCTCGTCATCATGGCTCGGAACAGCGCGATCTGGTCGGCATTGAAGGCCACGCCGAGCGGTCGATATGGACGACAGCGCGGAGACGTCGGATATTGGGCTGATCAGAGAGGCCTGAACATTTCAAGGGAGGCGCGCCATGCTGAAGTCGATCGACCCTGTTCTGAATGCTGATGTGCTTTATGCGCTGCGGTCCATGGGGCATGGCGACGACCTCGTGCTCTGCGATACGAATTTCCCGGCCGACTCCGTCGCCCGCCAGACCGCCCTCGGAAAGCTACTCCGCATTGACAACGTCAGCGCGGGCCGCGCCGCGCGCGCGATCCTGTCGGTGCTACCGCTCGATTCCTTTGTCGACAAGCCGGCGTTGCGCATGGAGATCGTTGGGCAGCCGAACGAAATCCCGGCCGTGCAAGCCGAAGTGCAGAAGGAGATCGACGTCGCCGAAGGCCGCTCGCTTCCGCTTGCGTCGATCGAGCGGTTTGCCTTCTACGAGCTTGCAAAAAAGTCCTACTGCGTGGTCCAGACCGGCGAACGGCGCTTCTATGGCTGCTTCATCTTCAAGAAGGGCGTGATCCCGCCTGATGCGACTTAAGTCGCGCCAAGGCATTGGCGGCGGCACGGGCTGCGCGACGCATTCGGCGCAAATGTGACGGCGACGCGACATCCCTCGCCGGAGCCAGCTCACACATGATGGGCTACTGCAGCGCGAGATCGACAGCATCGTTTGCATCGCATTCGGTCGACCGCGTCCGCTTTGCGCGGATTCGTTGACATTGATCGGTGCCGTTGCATACTCGACGCGGCTTCCCGCACCGCCGCCGCGACATGAACTTCCGCGAGCGTCACTTCTCCACGGTGCTTAGGCAGCCCAATCTGACCTGACCAAGACTTTGACATAAGCAACGTCAAAAAACGGGAGGATTTCGTGGTGAAGCAGCAAGAGCATGATCAGCATCCCGCAATGCACCCCAACAGGCGCACGGTGCTCAAGAGCGCGGCCGGAGCCGCCGCACTTGGCACGAGCGGCGCGCTTGGCACCTTCTCCGAGCTTGCATTCGCGCAAGCCAATCTGCGCGCCGAGATCACGAAAATTCCAGGCGTCGGCAAGGGTGCTCCGACCGACGCCGACTGGCAAAAGGTCGGTGAGCTCTGCCTTGGCCCGACCAAGGCCAGCATCAAGGAGGGCGAGTTCAAAGGTGTCGAACTCTCCTTCATGGGACTGAACAATCAGAATCTGCATAATCTGTTGTTCCGCGGCTTCCTGAAGCCGTGGGAGGCCTATACGGGCGCAAGGATATCCTGGATTGATCTGGCGCAGGCCGACTACAACCCACGCCTGCAGCAGGCGATCGCGACCGGCACGGTCGACTTCGACATCCTCGAGATGGGAGCGCCGTTCGAGGGCGACGTCTGTGGCAAGGGACTGGCGTCGGAGATGCCGGACTGGGTCAAGAAGCAGATAGATGTTGACGATTATGTCGATTACCTGAAGCCGCCGGTTGGAACTTGGAACGGCAAGACTTATCGGGTCACCATCGACGGCGACTGCCACAACTTCAACTACCGCACCGACGTCTTCTCCGACCCAACCCTTGCCAAGGCCTGGAAGGACGCGGGAAATTCGACCGACTGGGGCGTGCCAAAAACCTGGCAGCAGGTGCAGGCAGTGACGAAATTCCTCAAGGGCAAGAAGATAAAGAACCAGAACGCGTTCGGCTATCTCGACGCGCCAAAGCCCTGGGGCGGGTTCGGCTTCTATTTCCTCGGCAGCCGCGCCTCGGCCTATGCCAAGCATCCCGACGACAAGGCCTGGCTGTTCGACATCGACACGATGAAGCCGCGCATCAACAATCCAGCCTGGGTCCGCGCCATCCAGGACGTGATTGACGCGCTGCCGTTCGAGCCTGCCGACCAGCTCAATGCCGATCCGAACACGACCGGCTTCCAGCAGTTCCTCGCCGGCATCGGCTCGATGATCCCCTGGTGGGGCGACATCGGCCAAGTGGCGAAGGCGAGCGACACCTCCGTCATCGGTGACGTCGTCGCCTTCGACATCCTGCCGGGCTCGGACGATGTCTACAACTCCAAGACCGGAAAGTGGGACAAGCTCTCGAGCGGCCCGAATCATGCGCCGAACTGCGCCTATCTCGGCTGGGGCGTTTACGTCATGGCGCGGGTCAATGGCGACGAGAAGAAGCATAAGGCGGCGTGGAGCGCGGCCGCGCATCTCGGCGGCAAGGATCTGTCGCTTTGGATGGTGATGTATCCTTCGGGCTTCCAGGCACACCGCACCAGCCACTTCCAGTACGACGAATGGGTGGCGGCGGGCTATGACCGCAAATACATCACCTCCTACCTGAACTCGCAGCTCGCCTCCTACAACCATCCAAACCGCGCCGTGGAGCCGCGCATCCCCGGCATCTTCCAGTACTACAGCATCGCGGAAGACGAACTCACCAAGATCTTCGCCGGCAAGGTTGACGCGCAAACCGGCGCGAACAACATCGCCGCCGCCTGGGAGAAGCTGACCGACCAGATCGGCCGCGAGCGGCAGATCGGGCTCTACAAGGCCTCGCTCGGCGTATAGCGGCGCTTGCGCGAAGCCATCCACCTTCGGCTGGCGCCTCCGGCGCCAGCCGAGGACTTGCCCGGCGACAGAGCCGGCACAGAATGCGGCTCATCTCGATGCAGAATTCCGTACCCGTGAGCGACGACCTGCACTGCCAGCCTGCGGCGAAGCGCGCGTGCGGCAGCAGGAAGATCGCCGGCCGCGCGCTAGTCCTGCTGGCGTCTCTCGGCTTCCTGCTTGTCCTCTTCATTCAGATCTTGCATACGACCGGCGCGATGACTGCCGGATTTTCCGATTGGCGGCCGATCCTCATCGCCTATCTCGTCTGGGCCGTTGCGTTTGGCATCGGACAAGTTCTGATCCGCGGCGAACGTGGCCAGCGCGCGCTGTTCCTGCTGCCGGCGGTGTTCTTCACCGTCGCCGTCGTGATCTTCCCGACGATCTTCGGGATCTATATCGCCTCTCTCGACTGGAATCTGAGCTCGATCGAAGGGCCGCGCTTCAGCGGCTTCGACAACGTCAGGGGCATGCTGAACGACACCTATTACTGGAATGCGCTCGGCAACATGGTCTTTTACACCGCCGCAGTGCTTGGCGAATACGCGATCGCGTTCGGACTGGCGCTCTTGCTCAGCGCCGAGATCCGTGCGCGAAAATTCTTCCGCGTGGTCTTCCTGCTGCCGATGATGCTCAGCCCAGTCGCCGTGAGCTGGATGATCGGCAAGTCGCTGATGGAATATCGCTTCGGACCGGCGGCGACGCTGGCGCGCTATCTCGGCTGGGACAACCCGGCCTTCTTCGCCTCGCCGTGGATGGCGCGCTTCAGCATCCAGGCGATGGACGCGTGGGTGTCGATCCCTTTCATCATGATCATCCTTCTCGCAGGCCTGCAGGCGATGCCGAAGGAGGTGCAGGAGGCGGCCAAGGTCGACGGCGCGAATGGCTGGCAGTCGTTCTGGCACGTCACGTTTCCGATCATGCTGCCGGTGAGCATCACCGTCCTCATTATCCGCATCATCTTCAAGCTGAAGCTCGCCGACCTCGTGATCAACGTCACCGCTGGCGGGCCGGGAGGCGCAACCGACACGGTCTCAAGCTTCATCTACCGCGTCTACCGCGACCGCTCGAACGTCGGATACGGCACGGCGCTCGCTATGGTTTACCTGCTTATGATCATCGTGCTCCTGACCATGCTGTTGCGCCTGTCCAAGCGCTGGACGCAGAAGGTCGTCTAGCGCTTCAAACGGAGTTTTTCGATTGACTAGATCGACCTTGGCATTGAAGCCCGTTCAGAGGCGTCCGGCGGCCCCCCGCGCAAAGCGGACTCTAAGCCGCGTACTGATCTACGCAGCACTCCTGTTCTGGACGATTATCTGCCTGTTCCCGATCTACTGGACCATCACGACGTCGTTCAAATCGGCGGTCGATGTGACGCAAGCCCACTTGGTTCCCTGGGTCGATTTTCAGCCGGACTGGAAGGGATGGCGCTCGCTCGGCCTGTCGCCAGATACACTGTTCGGAACCTCGACGGCACGCTCCGAATTCGCGAATCGCTTCGTCAACAGCATCATCACCTCGGTCGGCGCATCCTTGCTGGCACTGATCCTCGGATCTCTGGCGGCCTACGGCCTGAGCCGCTTCCGCTACAAGTTCGCCTGGATGCGCAACGATGACATCCTGTTCTTCTTCATGTCCCAGCTGATCCTGCCGCCGGTCGTGCTCGCGCTGCCGTTCCTCGTCCTCTACAAGGCATTGGCCCTGCTCGACACGCGACTTGGCCTTGTCTTGCTCTACACGCTGACCGTGCTTCCGATCGTCATCTGGATCATGCGCGATCAGTTCAATGCAATTCCGATCGAACTCGACGAAGCCGCCTTCGTGGACGGCCTGTCGACCTGGGGCGCCTTTCTGCGGATCATTCTGCCGCTCGCTGTCCCCGGAATGATGGCCGCATTCATTCTCTCGCTGGTGCTGTGCTGGAACGAATATTTCTTCGCGGCGCTGCTCACGAGCACCGATGCGAAGACGCTCCCCGTTATGGTGGCGAGCCAGACTGGCTCGCAAGGCATCAATTGGTGGTCGATGGCGGCGCTGTCGACGGCGGCGATCGCACCGCTCGTCCTGGTCGGCATTTTCCTTGAGCGCTACATCGTCAGCGGCTTGACTACAGGAGCCGGAAAGTAGCCGGAGGCCGAGCCGGGGACTAATCGCGTTGCGAACGCGGTCGAAGAGGCTGATCGAAGCGGCGACCTCAAGGACCGCGTACCGTCGATGCGTGTCCCGGTCGGGTGAGCGCCAGCCCCATCAACGAAACACCGAGATCGCGAAATCAGGCAGGCAGAAGCGAAGCAGGCGAACCAATGTGTGGAATAGCTTCGATCAGCTCGCGCGTGTAATCAGCCTGCGGATTGGTAAACAGAGCGAGGCTTTCGCCCTGCTCGACGATGCCGCCGGCGCGCAGCACGATGGTACGGCTGCACATCATGCGCACCACGTTGAGGTCGTGACTAACGAACAGGAAGGCAAGATTGTCCTCGCGCCGAAGCCGGTCGAGCAGCTGCAGCACCACGGCCTGCACCGAGACATCGAGCGCCGCAGTGGGCTCATCGAGCACCAGCAAACGCGGCCGGCACGCAATGGCGCGGGCAATGCCGATACGTGCCTTCTGGCCACCCGACAATTGATGCGGGAAGCGTGACAACAACTCTCGCGGCAGACCGACGCGGTCGGCGCACTCCTCGACCCGGGAACGCAGCGCGTCGCCAGGGCGCAGGCCGGTGAGCCGCAGCAGCGGATGGGCAATGCAGTCGAACGCGGTAAAGCGCGGATTGAGGCTCTCATGCGGATCCTGAAAGACGATCTGGATCTCCTTGCGCAGCGACGAGCGATGAAAATCGCGCGCCGGCAACTTTGCGATCGAATAGCCGTCGAACAGGATATCGCCCTCGCTCGGATCGATCAGCCGGCAGATCATGCGCGCGGTGGTGCTCTTGCCGGAGCCGGACTCACCGACCAGACCGACACTCTCGCCTGCCGCCATGGTCATCGAGAAATCCGCCACTGCGGCGGCGCCGTCGTCAAAACGCTTGACGATGTGCTGGACGTCGAGCAGCGGCGGTGTGCCCGGCGCGGGCGTCGGCCGCTCCTTCACCTCGACAACCGACAGAGCTTCGCCAGCCGGCACGAGGTCGCCGACACGCGATGTCGCGGTCGGCGATGACGCCACCAGTCGCTTGGTATAGGCGTGCTGCGGCGCCCGAAACAATGTCTGTGGCGCGCCCTCTTCCACGAGCCGCCCCTGCTCCATCACCACCACGCGTCGGCAATAGTGTGCCGCGAGACCAAGGTCGTGGGTAATGAGGATTGTTGTCATGCCGCGATCGGCGACGACGCGCGCCAAAAGGTCCATTACCACTTTCTGTGTCGTAACATCGAGGCCGGTGGTCGGCTCGTCGGCAATCAGAAGCGATGGATTGCAGGAAATCGCGATCGCGATCATCACGCGCTGGCACATGCCGCCGGAGAGCTCGTGCGGATAGGCGTCCAGCCGTCGCTCCGGATCGCGGATCTGCACCGCGTGCAACAGCTTCAGCGCCTCGGCCCGCGCCTCCTGTTTCGAGAGCCGCCGATGCGAAAGGATGGCATCGGAGATCTGGGCACCGACGGCACGGATCGGATTGAGCGCGGCGCGCGGATTCTGGAAGATCATCGCCATGTTGGCGCCGTGCAAGTTGCGGAGCTCCGCCCCCGACGCGCGCGTGATGTCCTGGCCCTTGAACTTGACACGACCGGCCGTGATGCGGCCCGCTTTGTCGAGCAGGCCCGTGACCGCGAATCCGGTCACGGATTTGCCGGACCCGCTCTCGCCGACGAGGCCGAGCATTTCACCCGGCTGCAGCGACAGCGAGACGCCCCGCAGCGCCTCGACGAGCCCGCGTCGGGTCGAGAACGTCACGCCGAGATTATCGATTTCGAGCAGTGGCGACATCATGTGCGCATGCGCGGATCGAGGATATCGCGCAACCCGTCGCCGAGAAGATTGAAGCAGAGCACGGCCAGCATCAGGGCCAGACCCGGAAACGACACCAGCCACCAGCGGCCCGTCGAGATGAAGCGCGCGCCCTCGGCGACCATGATGCCCCACTCCGGCGTCGGCGGCTTGACGCCCAGGCCGATGAAGGAGAGGCCCGCGGCATTGAGGATCGCCCAGCCGAGATTGAGCGACATCTGCACTGCCATCGCCGGCAGCACGTTGGGTAGCAAGAAGCGCAGCACGACGGAGACATGCCCGTCGCCGCAGGCACGCGCCGCCTCGACCCAACCGAGATTGCGGCGGATGTTCACCTCCGCGCGAGCGAAGCGGATGTAGAATGGCAGATTGATGATCGCGGTCGCGATGACGATATTCTCGACCCGGTTGCCGAGCGCGGCGACCATGGCCATGGCGAGCACGAACAGCGGAAAGGCCATCAGCACGTCGACGAACCGGCCGATCGCACGATCGAGCTTGCCGCCGACATAGCCGCAGAGCGAGCCGATCACCGCGCCGATCACGAAGGACACGCTGACGGCTGTCACGGCAATGGCGAGATCGAGCCGGGTGGCGACGATCAATCGGCTGAAGACATCGCGGCCGAGTTGGTCGGTGCCGGCCCAGTGTAATGCGCTCGGCGGCTGCAGTGCGCGGGGCACGTCCGAAGCGACGGGATCATAGTGCACCAGCATGGGGCCGAAGATCGCGATCAGCGCCAGCAATATCGCCCCCGCGGCGGCGGTCGCGGTGACGAGATTGCCGCGCAGCACCCACACGGCGTGACGCAGCCCCGACGATGTTCCTGTCAGGCTCATGCGACCGTCGCCCTGGGATCGGCGATGCCGTAGAGCACATCGACCAGGAGATTGACCACGACGAAGATGCTGGCCATCAGCAGCACGAAGCCCTGCACCGGCGCATAGTCGGAGACCAACAGCGCATCGAGCGCGTAGGACGCAACGCCCGGCCAGGAGAACACTTTCTCGACCAGCACATTGGCACCGAGCATGGTCGAGAACACGATGCCGGCGATGGTGATCACGGGCAGGATTGCATTCCGCAGCGCATAGGTCACCACGATCTGCCAGCGCGACAGGCCGATCGAGCGCGCGGTACGCACGAAATCGCTGCCGAGCGACACCAGCATCGAGGCGCGAGTGATGCGGGCGAGCGGCGCGATCACGAACAGCGCCATCGTGAAGGCCGGCAGCATCAACTGACGTGCCGCGGCCCACCAGCCCTCGAAGTCACCCGCGAGCAGGAAATCCACCATCAGGAAGCCGGTGCGCGCCGGCGGCACCGATGCGAAGACGTCGAGCCGTCCCGTCGGATCGGGGGCAAGGCCCAGCAGATAGTAGAACACATAGATCAGCAGCAGTCCGGAGACGAAGGTCGGCACGCAGACACCGAGCGAGCAGAACAGCCGTACACCGTGATCGATCAGCGAGTTCGGCCGCAGCGCGGCCAGCACGCCGAGCGGCACCGCCGCGATCAGCGCGATCACGAGCGCGGTCAGCGTGAGCTCGAGCGAGGCCGGCAGCCGCTGCCGCAGGTCCTTGGCGACCGGCTGCCCCGTCATCATGGATCGACCGAGATTGCCGCGGCCGATATCGTAGAGATAGATGCCGAGCTGCTCCGGCAACGACCGGTCCAGCCCGAGCTGCTTGCGGACGATCTCGATCTCCTCCTTGCCGGCACTGGGACCGGAGGCAAAGAACACGGCGGGATCGCCTGGCAACACCCGCATCAGAAGGAAGGTGAAGACCAGCACGCCGAACAGTGCCGGCAGCGACGAGAGAAACCGCCGCCCGGCCCGGATCAAAGTTGCACCGATCGTGCCCATGGTCTCCGCCGCGCTCCCAGCTCCGCTGCTATTTGCGGCTCAGGTTACGGTAATCCACCTGGCGGGTGAATTGGTAGACATAGCCGTCGAGATTGGCGGCCATCACCGCGTCCTGCGCCGGCTGCCAGAGCGGGACCTGGAACATTTGCTCGAAATGGATGGCGTTGAGCTCCTTGCCTTCCGCCTCGTACTTCGCCTTGTCCAGCTCGAAGCGCGCCGCCTGCGCAATCTTCTCCAACTCGGCATTGTCCGTGGAGGAATAGTTCCAGCGCTGATTGCCGGTGTAGAAGTTGCGGTAGAAATAATCGGTCGACGGCAGCCAGGCGACGATGCCTTCGGTGAAGAAGGGCAGCTTCTTCTCATTGATCGCGGTCGACATCTGCGCATCCGGCAGCTTCTGGATATCGACCTTGATACCGATCTTCTCCAGCGATTCCTTAACCAGGGCGGCCATCGGCTCGGCAGTCGAGGCCTGGCCGACGTTGAAGCTGAAGGTCGTGGCAAAACCTTCGGGCACGCCAGCTTCCTTCAGATAAGCCCGCGCCTTCTCCAGATCGAGCTTGACCGGTTGCGAAATCGGATAGCCGCCGCTCGGTGGCTTGCCGTCGGCCCAGCTGGCACCGAACAGCGGCGCACCACGGCCGAACAGCGCCGCCTTGAACATGTCATCGTAGGGTAGCGCCGCGGCGACTGCCCGGCGGACGTTGACGTTGTCGAACGGTGGGATCTTGTTGTTCATCGAGATGAAGGTCACCGCATTGTATTGCGGCGTCGAAATCACCTTCAGCTTGCCTTTGGCTTCCAGCGCCTGCACGTCGCTGGCCTGCAGGTCGATCACGAGGTCGGCGTCGCCGCGCTCGACCAGATTGGCGCGCGTCGCCGGCTCCGGTACCGACTGGATGATCAGCCGCTTGAAAGACGCCGGCTTGTCCGGCGAGCCGCGATTCCAGGCCTCGTTGCGCTTTGCGATCGCCTGCTCGCCCGGCTTGAAGGTTTCGACGATATAGGCGCCGCTGCCCGCCTCGTTCTCCTTCAGCCAGCTCAGCGCCCAGGGATCCTCAGGCGTCGCGTGCGACTTGGCGAGCTTGGAATTGATGATGATGGGATAGACGGTCGCAAGGTTCGGCAGCGCCAGCTTGTCGGGCCGCGGCAACGTCACTTCAAAGGTCAGGGGATCGATCACCTTGAACTGGTCGGCGCTGGTCATCGAGCCCGTCAGCAATTGCGCCTTGCCGAGCACCGGCGCGGTGACGCAGCGGTCGAGCGACCATTTCACGTCTTCTGCAGTGACCGGCGAGCCGTCATGGAACTTGGCGTCGGGACGGAGCTTGAAGGTGAGCTTCAAGCCATCGGGGCTGACGCTGAAGGACTCCGCGAGCTCGCCATTGATGGTATCGAGATCGAACACCCATTTGCCGTTGAGCTGCTTGCGGCCGAACGACACCAGCCGGTCATAGCTGCTCATGCTGAGCGCGAAGGCTTCGCGGGTCGAGCCGGGAATGTTGGGATCGAGCGTGTTGACCGTTGCCGCCGTCACGTAGCGCAAGGTCTCAGCGCGGCTCTGCGCGTAGGCCGCGGGCGCAATCAATGTCACCGAAAGAAGAACGGCGGACGCCGAAATCAGATGCCTGGAAATCACGGGGTACATCGCCTCTGTCCTTTGTTAGGCCGCGCACGCCCGAAATGGCAGCAAATCATGTGCCAGAAACGGGCAGTTTGGCATGCTTCTTCGTCGCAGTGGAATGCATCGGCAGGATGCTCGTTGCCGTCGTCACGCGTCCCCCGCCGCAGTCGCCGGCGTGCGCCGGATCACAGCCTGAGGTACATCATAGGCATGGAATGCCGCCCAGTGCTTGTCGATATCGGCGCGGAACAGGCCGCGCGTGAGGCCGTGGACCAGCTTCGGCACCGCCGTCGTCATCGCATTGATCGAGGAGCCGGACGGACCAAAGCTCATGGTCGAGGCGATGGCGAACAGGTGAATGTCGGAGATCCACGGCGTTCGCCCAGCCGCGCGCTCGCGGAAGGCATAATCGTCCGACAGATAAGGAAAGGCGCCAAGGCGCGGGCTCTGTTCCTGCGGCGGCGGCGTGTAGCAGTCGGCCCAGCGCGCGATGTTATCGGCGCACCGCTTCAGTTCGGGGCGACCGGCGAAATCCATCATGACGCCGGTGGCGCAGATAACGAAATCGACCGCGATCTCGCCACGTGGCGTGCGCAGCAGCACGCCGTCAACGGTCTCCCTCGCTCCCTCGACAGGTGCACCCTCGTGCAGATGGAATGTCGCATGTTGGGCGCAGCGATCATAGGTGGCTTGCGGAAATCCTTCGCGCAGCTCGAGGATCGCACGCATGAAGCGCCAGCGCCAGGAATCGTCGAGTTCGGAGAAATGCCTGAGGAAGCCGCGGAAAGTCAGCCACCGATAGGGCTGCACCAGCTGGATCGCAGCGCGCCAGCATAGCAAATGCACGGCGCCCGCACCTGCCTCGAGTGCCATTGCAGCGTTATCGAAGGCCGAGGCGCCTGCGCCAATCACCGCGACTCGCTTGCCGCGTAGCGCGGTGAAATCTGTCGGCGCCGCGCAGGTGACGCATCGCGACGACGGCAGATGCTGCAACGGCTCGGGAATGCCCCAACCGCCCATGCCTTCCTGTCCTGTCGCGAGCACGATCTTGCGGGCGTAAAGCATCTCCTCGCCACGAGCGGTCCTCACTGTTGCCTGCAGCAGGCCGTTTACTCCGGGTGCGATATCGGTCACCTCGCAGCCATTGCGCACCGGCAAATCAAGCACCTTGCGGTACCACAACAAATAGGCCGCCCAATATTCGCGCGGGATCAGACCAAGATCGCGCCAGCTCTCCATTCCGAACTTGGCCTCATGCCAGGCCTGATAGGTCAGGCTTGGCAGGTCGAGATCAGGTCCGGTGTAATCCTTCGGACTGCGCAGGGTCGGCATCCGCGCATAGGTCAGCCAGGGACCTTCGAAGTCCTCATCCGCCTTGTCGAGCACGAGGATGTTGGTGACCTGTGAGCGCTGCAGGCCGAAAGCCGTCGCAAGACCCGATTGACCGGCCCCAACAATGAGCACATCCAGAGCGCGGCTGCCATCGGGAGCAGTCATCGGCGTCAGCCAGGGCATGCTCGGATGCGCCGTCTTGGCCAGATCGGCGCGGACCTGAACCGCGAGTGCTGCAAGACCATCACTCATGCCGCGAGCCACCCGCCATCGACTGGAAGCACCGTACCGGTGACGAAGGAGGAATCGTCACCGGCGAGATAGAGCGCGGCCGCGGCCACTTCGTCGGCGCTGCCGAATCGCTTCATGGCGTGACGTTGCCGCGAGGCTTCGCGCACCGGCTCGGGATCGGCATGGCGTGCAAAACTGCGGCGTAGCAGCGGCGTGTCGATCGCGCCGGGCGCCAACGCGTTGACGCGGATGCCATCGGTGGCGAAATCGACCGCCATGGTGCGGGTCAGGCTGACGATGGCCCCCTTGGCAGCAATATAGGCGCTGTTGCCCTTGCCGCCGGCGATCGCCAGCTGCGACGCCAGCGTGACGATGGCGCCCTTGCCCTGCCGCTGCATGACCGGCACGGCCGCTCGCGCCCACAACCAGGTGCCGCCGACATTGGCGCGGAATACCGCGTCCCAATCCGTTGGTGAGGTCGTGATCACGGTGCCACCGCAGGAGAAGCCGGCAGAGGTCATCAACACGTCGAGCCTGCCGCGGCTTGTTGCGACACTTTCGACGGTGGCGCTTGCAAAATCGGCGTCACCGACATCACCGACATGGACGCTGCCGCCGCCACCCTGTTGGCGAAGCATGGCCAGCGTTTCGGCCGCACCGTCGGCATCGCGATCGACCAGCGCAACGAAGGCGCCTTCGCGGGCGAACAGAACGGCGCTGGCCCGGCCGATCCCGGAGCCGCCGCCTGTGATGATGGCCACCCTGCCCGCCAGTTTCATCTCAGGCGCCTCCCCGATCGTGCTCATGCAACCAGCGCCGCATATGCTCCGCGGACTCCTCGCAGCCATATTTGGCGCGCCATCCGAATTCGTCGGCCATGCGCTGTACCGATAGCGGCGCTCGGGTCAGGCCGTGCACCGTCACGGTTGGTGTCTCGCCGGAGACAGCCACGCGGCAAACGAAACCGCCGTCCGGGTCAGCAAAAGCCTTGCCCCAGGCCTCGGCGGTGAAGGTTACGCCGCTCGAGATATTGTAAAGCATGTGGCGAGGCTGGGCGGCATCGAGCAGCACGCCGACGGCGTCGGCGACGTCGGCTGCATAGACCCAGTCCCGCGCGCCGGGCTCGCTGAGCAACGCCGGCGCGCCCCGCCGCGCGCAATCCACGATCAGCGCCTGCGGCGACGGCGTGTCGCGGACACCGCCGGCACGTTCGTGCGGGCCGAACACGCCCGAGAGCCGGACGCTGATCACATCGGCCTGCCAGAGGTCGGAGAGCCGCGCCACCACACGCTCGGAGGCGAATTTCGTGATCGCATACAGCGATTGCGGATCGCAGGGCGTCGTCTCTTCGAGCAGCGGATAATGCCGGCCGCTCGCGCCATAGCTTGCAGCGGACGACAGGTTGATCACACGCCGCACGTTTGCGTTGCTCGCAGCGGTCAGGATCGGCACCTGCGCCAGCAGATTGACGGCCAGGATACGCTCCGGCTCGGCGGCATCGCGCGCTGCGCCTGCCGTGATCGCGGCGCCCAGCACCACGGCATCGCATGCCGCCCCGACTGCGGCCTCAACCGCGCTGCGGTCAGTCACGTCCCCGCGCAGCACATGCAAGCGTTCCCCGTAAGGTGCAAAGGCGCAGCGCGCCTCCGCCGGCAATTCGGCCAGATCGAACAGCGTGACCTCATGGCCGCGGACAAGCAGCAGCTCCGCGATATTGAGCCCGACAAAACCTGCGCCGCCGAAGATCACGACGTTCATCGCGCTGACCGCTCATAATAACTTGGCGCCAAAATTCTGTTCCGGGCTCATGTCCGGGACCAATCGACCGGTCGGCTTCGCCGCCTCGCCGCCGCTGCGGGCAAGGAAGCGGCCGGAGCCCGGCGACGCGTTCAGTTTGCCACTCTCGACGATGACGCGGCCGCGGGAGAGCACCGTCACCGGCCAGCCTTGCAGCGAACGGCCGGCGAACGGCGTGTAGCCGGCCAGATCATGCATCATCGCGTCGGTGACGGTAACGCGGCGATCGGGATCCCAGATCGCGATATCGGCGTCAGCGCCAACGGCGATCGAGCCCTTGCGCGGATGCAGATTGTAGATCTTGGCCGGCGCGGTCGCGGTCAGCTCGACGAATTTCTCCAGGCCGAGCCGCCCCTTGGAAACCATCGCGTCGAACAGCAGCGGCAGCCGCATCTCGAGGCCCGGCAGGCCGTTGGCCACCTGCTTGAAGTTAGGGTTCGGCCCGGCGCGCAGCTTGCCGGTCTCGTCGAAGCGATACGGCGCATGGTCGGAGGAGATGGTTTGCAAGTCGCCGAGCGCCAACGCCTTCCACAGCGCCTCCTGGTCGTCCTTGCGGCGTGGTGGCGGGCTGCACATCCATTTGGCCCCCTCCGCGCCCGGCTTGTCGAGGTCGTCGGCAGTGAGGAACAGATATTGCGGGCAAGTCTCGGCAAACACTTTCAACCCCTGGCCGCGGGCATCGCGGATCGTCTGCGCGCCCTCGGCTGTCGAGACATGGAAGATCATGATCGGCTGGTCGACCAGCGCCGCCATGCCGATCAGGCGGTTGAACGCCTCGGCTTCCGAAAAGCGCGCATGGCTGATCGCGTGATATTTCGGATGAGTGTAGCCGCGCGCCAACAGCCGCTTCACCATCCAGGAGATGATGCCGTGGTTCTCGGCGTGGGCGCAGAGCAACGCGCCGCCCTCGCGCGCGGCAACGAGAATGTCGAGCAGCGGCTCGTCGTCGATCTTCAGTCGGTCATAGGTCATGAAGATCTTGATCGAACCATGGCCCTGACGGATCAGCAGCGGAAGGTCTCGCTCCAGCGTTTCCTTGGTCGGATCGGCGATGATCATGTGAAAGGCGTAGTCGATCACCGCGCCCCTGCGTGCCAGCGCGTGATAGTCCTCCAGCACCTGTCCCAATTGCATGCCGACATGCTGCGCGGCAAAGGAGATGACCGAGGTCGTGCCGCCAAAGGCCGCCGACGTCGTGGCACTCTCGAAGGTGTCGGCATTCATGATGCCGGCAGCAGACAATTGCTCGATATGACAATGGCTGTCGACGCCGCCGGGCAGCACGAGCTTACCGCGCGCGTCGATCTCGCGTTTGGCCGGACCGAGCCCGCGCCCGACCGCGACGATGGCCTCGCCTGCGATCGCCATGTCCGCCTCGAACACGTCGGTGGTCGTGGCGACGCGCCCACCGCGGATGATCAGGTCATAGGCGGGTTCGGTCATGACGGTGTCTCCTTGCGTAACTTTCGAAATCCATCGGCGCCTGTTTTCCTCGCGGCGCGCCCTTGCGCCCTGCGCATGACCGCTTCATGCTGTCCATGGCATAGTGATTGCCTCTGTTTCGCACCGTCAACACTGCCCAAACAGGAACCTCCCATGCCCCGACCGCGCATCATGGTCATCAACCCGAACTCCAACCGCGTGGTCACTGCCGGCCTTGCCGAGGCGTTGAAGCCGCTGTCCTTTGCCGATGGTCCAGAGATCGTGTGCGAGACCTTGGCCGAAGGACCCTACGGCATCGAAAGTCAGGCCGACGCCGAAAGCGTGGTGATGCCGCTGCGGCGCACCGTCGCCGGCGACAACGAATCGGCGGCCTTCGTGATCGCCTGCTACAGCGATCCCGGCCTGTATGTTTGCCGCGAGGCGACCACGCGGCCGGTGCTGGGCATTGCCGAATGCGGCGTGCTGACTGCACTGACCCGCGCCGAGACTTTTGGCGTGATTGCGATCGCGCAGCGCTCGATCCGCCGGCACATGCGCTATCTGCGCCAGATGGGCCTGATGGATCGGCTGGCCGGCGAGCGTCCGCTCGACATGACCGTTGCGGAAACCGCATCGGGCGAAGGCACGCTCGCGAAGATGATCGCGGTCGGTCGCGCCCTGAAAGAAGAAGATGGTGCCGGCGCCATCGTGATGGGTTGCGCGGGCATGGCGCGCCATCGCAAGCCGCTCGAGGACGCACTCGGCATTTCCGTGATCGATCCGACCCAGGCCGCCGTCACCATGGCGCTGGGCGCCGTGCAATTCGGCGCGTCGTGACGCGGTGATTGGCGGGCTAGCGTGCTTCACGCGCCCGCCTCGCCTGCCAATCGTCGTAGCTCTCGCGGTCCATCGCGAACATGTCGCGCTGGGTCGAATAGAGATTGCCGAACAGCCGTCCGATGGGCTGATAGGTCGCCATGTCGACATACATCCGCGCCGGATCGAGCAGACCTTCGCGGGCATGCAGATGCAAGACCTCGCCGACCAGCAACTCGCGGCCTGGACCAAATGCGAGCGAGACCTGCCGCCGGCACTCCAGCGCAAAGGGTGCCGCAGCCAGCCGCGGCACCTTGACCTCGGCACTGGCCTCCGTCGTCAGACCCACGGCCGCCACCTCGCTCTCGCCGGAGGGAAAGTCCACCGCGCAGTCGTTCATTGCTTTCGCCAGCGCCTCGTCCACCATATGCAGGACGAATTCGCCGGTGCGGTGAATGTTGCGCGTGGTGTCCTTGAACCGGCCGTCGGGATGATGCTGCAGGCCGAGCACGATCAACGGCGGGTCCTCGGAGAACACGTTGAAGAAGCTGAACGGCGCCGCGTTCAGCGAGCTGTTCTCGTCCATCGTCGTGACGAAGGCGATCGGTCGCGGCACCACCACGCCGCACAGCAGCTTGTAGCGGTCTCGAGGCGCAAGGTCGCGAAAGGAAAGGCTCATCGCAAACCGTCCTTCAGCTCACGGCGGCGGGATCGCGCCGGTACGGCTGGTGATCAGGCCATAATGCTCGGTGCGACGATGGGCGGCGAAATTGAAGATCGTCTCTTTGCCGAACGCGGTGGCGTCGAGATCGCAGGGATGCACCAGCAGCTCGTCATCCTCCGTCTTGGCCTCGGCGACAATCTCGCCGTCCGGATTGACGATGACGCTGCCGCCGATCAAGCGATGGCCGTCCTCGTCACCGGCCTTGGCGACCGCAATCACCCAGCAGGAATTCTGGTAAGCACCGGCCTGCGCCGAAAGGCGGTTGTGGAACAGCCGCTTCTCCGGCCCTTCGTCACCCTTCTGCGCGTTGACCGACGGCGTGTTGTAGCCGATCAGCACCATCTCGACGCCCTGCAGGCCCATCACGCGATAGGTTTCCGGCCAACGGCGGTCGTTGCAGACGGCCATGCCCATGATGCCGCCGAGATTGCGCCAGACCGGAAAGCCGAGATCGCCCGGCTCGAAATAGCGTTTCTCCAAATGTTGGTGCGTACGTTCCGGATCAAACTCGGCATGGCCGGGCAAATGGATCTTGCGGTATTTGCCAACGATATCGCCGCTGCGGTCGGTGAGGATCGCGGTGTTGAAATGATGGCCGTCCGACGTCAGTTCGGCATAGCCAAAGCTCATCGCCATCTCGTGGCGGGCCGCGCGATCGAATAGCGGCCGCACGGCGTCATTGGGCATCTCGCGCTCGAACCAGCCATCGGCGTCGGCGCGGTTCTCCATGTACCAGCGCGGGAAGAAAGTGGTCAGCGCGAGTTCGGGATAGACGATCAGGTCCGCGCCTTCCGCCTTGGCCTCATCCATCAGCGCGAGCATGCGCCTGACCACGACATCGCGCCCCTCCGCGCGCTGGATCGGGCCCATCTGGGCCGCGGCGACGTTGATCATGCGCATGGTTGTTGTTCTCCTTGCAAATCGTGCGGCGGGACCTCAGCCATTGAACGCCGCCTGCGCTTCCGGCAGGTCCCAGATCTTGCCGATCGCGGCAGCCCCCGCGGTGGTGATCGCAGCCTCGTCGCCGTGAACATAGCGTCCCGCATCGATCAGCAAGCGGCCGTTGACGATGACCTGATCGACATTGGCGCGGTTGCCGAGCGCGATCAGCGCGCGGCGCGGATCGAACAGCGGCTGCAGGTGCGGATGGGTCATGTCAATGACGGTCAGATCGGCCGTCGCGCCGGGCGCAATTGTCCCGAGATCCGGACGCTTCACCAGCGCAGCCGCGGTCGCAGTCACCGCTTCGATCAGGTCGGGCGCGCTCGCGACCTCGGCCCGCTGCAGCGCAAGCTTGGAGATCATCGAGGCCGCATTGAGCTCGCCAAGCAGGTCCATGTTGTAGCCGTCGGTGCCGACCACGGTCCGCACGCCATGTTCGGCAAACCGGCCGAACGCCGCCGTGACGCCGGATCGCGCAAACACCCGCGGGCAATTCAACACCGCAGCGCCCCGCGCCGCCATCAGCCTCAGATCGCTGTCGGAGCTTGCGATGCAATGCGCTGCGAGGAGATCAGGAGCCAGCAGGCCCAGCCAATCGAGATATTCGGCCGGCGTGCGGCCGTCATAACGCTTGCCAATCGTTTCCACCTCGGCACGGCTTTGCGCCAGATGGGTGGTGATGGGAACGCCGAGCTCGCGGGCCCGTGCCGCGCAAGCACGCAGCAGATCGGGTCCGCAGGTGTCGGTCGCATGCGGGCTCATCGTGAGGCCAATCCGTCCCTCGCCACACCCGTTCCAGCGCTGATAGAGCACGTTCCAGGTGGCGAGGTCGACCGCGCCGTCGTCACCGGCGTATCTGACCACACCGTCCGGGCCGGCCTTGGCGTCCGAGGTCGAGAACAGATATGGCGCGCCATAGAATCGGATTCCCATCTCCTCGGCGGCGTCGAACATCTCTGGAATCGTGTTGCGGAACGGCTCCATCACCGTGGTCGCCCCGCCCTTGAGTAACTGCAAGATGCCGAGCCGCGCGACCGCAAGGCGCTCCTCGGCCGAGAGCAGATCGGCGCCGCGTTTGGTCAGCGGCAACAGCACCGTATAGACGATGCTCTGATTGTTGCGCCGGCCGTTGCCATCCTCGGTGTGGCTGCGCGCCACCGCCTCGCTGAAACAATGATTGTGCAAGTTCATCAGGCCCGGCAGGATGAAACGGCCGGGACGATCATGTACCTCGGCGGCGGACGGCCTGTCCTTGGTGATAGCCGCGACCTTCATGCCTTCGATCAGCACCCAATGATCGCGAAGCACATCCTGCGTATCGTCGCGGCGGGATAACACGTAGCTGCCGAAGATCGCGATGCTGCTCATGATGGACGCACATTCCAGAAGACTGCGGTGCCGTCGAGAATGCCGGTGATACTCTTGCGGTAGGCGGTCGGTTGCTTGTACAGGCCGATCGGAAAATACGGGATCTCTTCAAACGCCAGCGCCTGGATCTCGCGGCATATCCGCTGTTGCTCTTCGAGCGAGGAAGCCGCGAGCCACTGGCCGCGCAGGCCGCCCATCTTCTCGCTGCTGTACCATCCGGCGACTTTGCCTTCGCCGCGCAGATTGGTGTTACCGGCCGGGTTCAGCCAGTCGATGCCTTGCCAATTACCGACGGCAGCGCTCCAGCCGCCCTTGTCGATTGGATCCTTCTTGAGCTGGCGCTGCAGCACGACCGCGAAGTCGAGCGCCTGATGGTCGACGTTCATCCCGGCCCTCCGCAGCATGTCGGCGGCGATCTGGCCAAGCGGCTTTTGCGCGGCCGAATTGCTCGGCGACAGCAGCACGACCTTCTCGCCATTGTAGCCGGCCGCCGCCAGATCGGCCTTCACCTTAGCCATATCGCGCGGGCCGCGGAAGACGTTGAGCCCGACGTCATTGGCCATCGACGTTCCCGGTGCGAAGTAGCCGATCGGCGAGAGCTGGTACGCCGGATCTCCGCCCGCGACCGCGGTCATGAAGTCGGCCTGATCGATCGCGCCGAGCAGCGCACGGCGGATCGCCGGATCGTCGAACGGCGGCTGCAGGTGATTGACGCGGAGCATGCACGCATAGCCGCGGGGATCGAGCACACGCGTTTCGACCTCATCGGACTGCTTCAGCACGGGTAGCAAATCGTGTGGCGTGGTTTCCTGCCAATCCTGCTCGCCAGTCTGGAGGGCCGCCACGGCGGTCCCCGGGTCCGGCGTCGTGGTCCACACAACGCGGTCATAGTGCACGACCTTGGGACCGGCGGTCCAATCCGGCTTGCCGTCCTGGCGAGGTTGATAGCGCTCGAACCGGGCATAGGCGTTGCATACGCCCGGCACGCGCTCATCGGCCATGAAGCGGAACGGCCCGCTGCCGATCACTTCGGTGATCGGCTTGAGTGGATCCTGGCTCGCAAACCGCTCGGGCATCATGAAAGCGGCATGCACCGCGGCCTTGCCGAGCGCCTGCGGCAGCAGCGGGAACGGCCGCCGCAAGCGAAACCGGATGATACGGTCATCCGGCGCGGACAGCTCTTCGGTTGCCGCCATCAATTCGCCGCCGAACCCGTCGCGCGAGGCCCAGCGGCGGATACTGGCAACGCAGTCCCGCGCCAGCACCCGCTCGCCGTCATGCCAGAACAGCCCATCGCGCAGCGTCAGGTCCCATTGCTTGCCGTCATTCGAGACGACGTGGCCCGAGACCATCTGCGGCGAGACTTCCAGCGCCGAATTGATGCCATAGAGCGTGTCGTAGACCATGAAGCCATGGTTGCGCGACACCTGTGCGGTGGAATAAATCGGGTCGACGAACGCCAGATCGATCACCGGGATGAAGCGCAGCGTGGTCTGCGATTGCGCGCGCACGATACCCGGAAATGACAGCGCGGGCGCCAGCGCCGCAGCGCGCAACAGGGACCGGCGGGAGAACTGCATCGACGACTTGCCCCTGCTCATCAGCGCGATTGACCCGCCGTTTCGTGGTGCTGGAAGTTTGCTGCGATCGCCTCCCCGGTCGTGATCCACACGTCCGGGCAGGATCTGGCGTAGGTCAGGAACTCGCGGAGCAGACGGAGTCGCATCGGACGGCCGCTGCATTGCGGATGCAGCACGGTGGTCACCATCGCGCCCCAGTCGCGGACCTCGTCAAGCTCGTCCTTCCAGATCGAGAGCACATGCTCCTTGGGAAAGATCGAGCGCGGGCTGAACCGCGCCGAGAGGCCGTGCATCCAGTCGTCATAGCTCGCGGTGACCGGCAGCTCGATCGTTCCGGGCTTGCCGTCGGCAAGGCGATGGCGATAGGGCCGGACGTCGTCGCGGAACGAGGAGGTGTAGACGATGCCGTGCCGGACCAGCGCTCGGCGCAGCTCCTCAGTGAACTCGCCATAGGGTGCGCGATAGCCGATCGGCTTGACGCCGAGCCGGCGCTTCAGCGCCTCAAACCCCCACTCCAGCTCCTCCTCGATCCAGGGATCGCCGGGGTCGGGCAGCAGATGGTGGTAGCCATGATGGCCGATCTCATGGCCCGCCTTGAGGATGGATTCCGCCATCGCGGGATGCGCGTCGACCGACCATCCCGTAACGAAGAACGTCGCCTTCAGATCGAGCTGGTCGAGCAGCTCCAAAAGTCTCGGCGTGCCGACCCGCGCCTCATAGCCGCCATAGCTCATGGTGATCAGACGCTGCGCGTGGACGGCGTCCTTACTGGTCCAGGCGCTTTCCGCGTCGACGTCGAACGACAGGAACAGTGCCGACGTCCACGGCTTCGGCCAGGGATAGTTCGGTGCCGGGTCCGCGGTGTTCGCCGGGACGAGCGGTATGCTCTGGAGTGCCTTACTGTCCAGCATTGATGGTCGCCTTCTCTACGCCGTTGTCGGTCAATTTCCACTTTGCAAGCAGGCTGCGGTAGGTGCCGTCGGCGATCAACGCATCGAGTGCCTCTACAAAGGCCTGCTGCAGTGCCTTCTCCTTGACCGGCAACGCGATCCCGGTGAACTGCGCCGCGATCGCCTGGCCAACCGGCGCATAGGCGCCGGGTTCCTGGTCCATGATGTAGGGCAGCGTCTCATTGCCCTGGACCGCCGCGTCGATCCGTCCCTGCTTCAGTTGCGTGCGCGCGTCGGCGGAGCCCTCCGTGCCGACGAAGACGATCGCGTTGCTGCCGCAATGCGCCGTGCTCCACGCCGCGATCTGATCCGGAAACATGGTGCGGCGGCTGGCGCCGACCTTCTTGCCGCACAGCGCCGCCATGTCCTTGAACTCGGCCGTACGAGATTTCTGCACAAAGAACTGTGGACCGCTGCGCAGATAATCGACGAAGGTTGCCGCCTCATGCCGCGTCGCATAGTCGGTAAAGCCCGACAGGACCGCATCCACCCGCCCGGACGAGATCGACGGCATGAACTGCGCAAAGCTGGTCTCTTCCCACTCCAGCTTGACGCCGAGCTTGCGGCCGAGCGCCTCGCCGAGATCGATGTCGAATCCGGCCAGCGCATTGGTGGCGGGATCACGGAACTCCATCGGCGGATAGTTCGGCACGATTGCGACCTTGATGCTGCCGCGCTTCGCAATCTCCGCTGGCAGCTCGATCGCAAAGGCCTCCCCGGCCAGGACCAATCCAAGTACGCCTGCGACAATCAGCCTGATCATCAAACTCCCCCCATCAAATCACCGCCGCCAGAAATGCTCGCGTGCGCGCCTCGCGCGGCGCCCCAAGAACATCAGCGGCGCGCCCGGACTCCAGGATTGCGCCATGGTCCATGTAGACGACGCGATCAGCGACCTCGCGAGCAAAACCAAGCTCATGTGTCACCACCATCATGGTCATGCCGCTCTGCGCGAGCTCCTTCATAACCGACAGCACCTCGCCCACGAGCTCGGGATCCAGCGCGCTGGTCGGCTCGTCGAACAGCATCAGCATCGGCTTCATCGCCAGTGCGCGCGCGATCGCCACGCGCTGTTGCTGACCGCCTGAGAGCTGCGACGGATAGGAGTCTGCTTTCGTCGCAAGCTCGACCCGGCGCAGCAGCTCGATCGCCTCGGCGCGGACCTCATCCAGCGAGCGGCCCTGCACCTGCACCGGTCCTTCCGTGATGTTCTCCAGCGCCGTCTTGTGCGGGAATAGGTTGAATCGCTGGAACACCATCCCGGTTTTCAGCCGCTGGCGCGCGATCTGCCGTTCGGTCAGGCGGCGCAGCTTGCCACCCTCTTCGCGTACGCCGAGCAGTTCACCATCCAGCCAGATGCCGCCGCTGTCGATCATGGTGAGCTGGTTGATACAACGAAGCAGCGTCGTCTTGCCCGAGCCCGACGCACCGATCAGGCAAAGCACCTCGCCGGGCCACACGTCGATCGAGACATCCTTGAGAGCCTGGAACTCTCCAAAGGCCTTGCTGACGGAGCGGATCGCGACGAGGGGCTTCGTCATCGGTTGATCCGTGCCGTTCCACGCGCAAAGCGGCGCTCGAGCAGCATCTGCAGCGGGGTCAGGACCGATACCACCAGCAGATACCAGCAGCCGGCGACGATCAGGAGTTCGATGACGCGCGAATTGGCGTAGTAGATATTCTCGGCGTTATGCAGCACCTCGGGATACTGGATCACGCTGGCGAGCGAGGTCGCCTTCACCATGCCGATGAATTCATTGCCGAGCGGCGGTATCACCACGCGCATCGCCTGCGGCAGGATGATCCGCCGCAGCGCGCGGAGCCGCCCCATCCCGATCGCCTGCGCCGCCTCATACTGGCCGGCATCGACCGACAGCATGCCGGCGCGCATCACCTCCGACGTATAGGCGCCCTGGTTGATGCCGAGTCCGAGCAGCGCTGCGAGGAAGGGCGTCATGACGTCGACGGCACGTGCCGTCCACAGGCCGGGAATGCCGATGGTCGGAAACACCAGTGCGAGATTGAACCAGAGCAGCAGTTGCAGGATCAGCGGCGTGCCACGGAACAGCCAGGTGTAGCCTGCAGCGACCGACTTCAGCACCGGATTGGGGGACAGCCGCATGATCGCCATGACCACGCCGAGGATGATGCCGAGCGCCATGGCGAGCACCGCCATCACCATGGTGTTGACGATACCCTCAAGGATCACCTTCGCGGTCAGGAAACGGCTGACATAAGACCATTCGATCTGGCCGGCGGCAAAGGCACGGGCGATGGCCGCCAGCACCACGATGATCGTGGCCGCAGCCAGCCACCGCCGCCAGTGGATCTCCCGCGCGATCTGCATCTGCGAGAGGTCGGGAAAGCCTTCCGCAAGCGTCGGGGCCGCCCTCATTGCGGCGCCGCATTCATCATCGGCTTGGCGACGGCGTTCGCCCCCAAACCAAATTTGTCGAGGATCTTCTTGTAGGAGCCGTCAGCGATCATCGCCGCGAGATGCTCCGTCACCACCTCGCGTAGGGCAGTATCGTCCTTGCGGAACATGATGCCCTGATAGCCGATTGCGAAGGGCTCGCCGACAACACGGTACTTGCCTGCCTCCTGCTGCTGGGCATAGGGCAGCGTCTCGCTGCCCTGCACCGCGGCGTCGATGCGGCCCTGCTTGAGCTGGTTGCGGACGTCGATCGAGTTCTCGCCCGGAACATACTGAATGGCCGCCTTGCCCGCAGCCTCGCAGTTCTGCTTGCTCCACTTCTCGATCTCGACCGGGAAGCTCGTGCTGCGCGTGGTGCCGACCTTCTTGCCGCAGAGATCGGCGGCGACCTTTGCCTCATGCCCGTCCAGAACGAAGAACTGCGGTCCGGTGGTCAGGTAGTCGATGAAGTCGGCGGTCTCGCGCCGTGAGCTACGGTCGGAAATGCCGCTGATGATGAAATCGGCGCGCTTGGTCTGCAGCGACGGGATGAGTTCGGCGAACGGCGTTTCGCTCCAGACGATTTTGACGCCGAGCCGCTTGGCAAGTTCATTGGCCAGATCGATGTCGAGGCCAACGAGTTCGTTCGTCGTGGGATCACGGTACTCCATCGGAGCATAGGTCGAATTGACCGTCAGCTTCAATGTACCGGTCTGCTTGATCTCCGCCGGTAGTTCGCCCGCCCGCACGGAGGCGGCAGCAGCGAATGCGGCAAGGCCGAGGAAAAGCGAGAGGCGTGTCATGTCAGCTCCTTTGCCAACGCGCGACTGGCCGCATGTCAGTCCATGTCGAGAACGGCCGGCTCGACCACGCCGGCGCGTTCAGTGATCATCCTGTATTGCTCGGGCCGCCGGTGGGCGGCGAAATTGAACATCTTGTCCTTGCCTTGGCGGCAGAGATCGAGATCGATGTCGGCAACGACGACCTCGTCCGCCAGTGTCTTCGCCTGCGCGACGATCCTGCCGTTCGGATCGACAATGCATGAGCCTCCGATCAGGCCAGAGCCATCTTCCTCGCCGGCCTTCGCTACTGCAATCGCCCAGGTCGCGTTCATGTAGGCATTGGCCTGCGCGACCAGCGTCGAATGGAAGGTGCGCAGTGCCGCGTCCTCGGTGGCGCCGCCGTTCGGATCGTAGGCCGCCGAATTGTAGCCGATGCAGACCAGTTCGACTCCCTGCAGACCCAGCACGCGCCAGGCTTCCGGCCAGCGGCGATCGTTGCAAATCATCATGCCCATGATGGCGTGGCTCCACGCCGATCCTGCGCGGAAGGCGGGAAAGCCGAGATCGCCATATTCGAAGTAGCGTTTTTCCAATTGCTGGTAGCGCGCACCCGGCCGCGGTTCGACCGACCCGGGCAGATGTACCTTGCGATATCGGCCCATGATCTCGCCGCTGTCGCCAACCAGGATCGCACAATTGTAGCGACGGCCATCCGGGGTCAGCTCGGCATAGCCGACATAGAAGCCGACGCGCAGTTCGCAGGCTCGGTCGAATAGCGCCTGGACAGCCGGATTCGGCATGCCGCGCTCGAAATACTGATCGAGCCCATCGCCTTCGAGCAGCCAGCGCGGAAAGAATGTCGTGAAGGCGAGTTCGGGAAACACCACCAGCCGCGCCCCCCGCGCGGCCGCCTCTTCGAGCAACCGGAGCATGCGATCAAGTGTGTGCGCGCGGGCATCAGCTCTTTGCGTCGGCCCCATCTGGGCTGCGGCAGCACGAAGAACGCGAGTCAACATTGCCTCCAAATGATGCGGACTGCTGCCTCGATAGGCGGACCGATATTCCCTCGGCAGCGCTCATTCCGCACCGCATTACAAGAAATGAGAGCGGCGTTGGCAATCACTCGTGCTATGATATTTTCGGCCAGACTATAACGGGCACGAATAGATGAACCTGCGCCAACTCGAAATTTTGCGTGCGGTCGTTCGACACCGGACGACGGTCGCAGCAGCCGAGGAGCTGTCGCTGTCACAGCCGGCGATCAGCAACGCGTTGAAGGCGATGGAGATGCAGGCGGGCTTCGCCTTGTTCGAGCGCGTCAACAACCGACTGTTTCCGACCGCCGAGGCGATGGCGCTCTACAAGGAAAGCGAGACGATTTTTGCGCTGCATGCCAAGCTGGAAAACCGCGTCCGTGATCTCAGGGAATGTCGCACGGGGCATCTGTCGATCGTCGCAACGCCGCCGCTGGCCTACAGCATCATCCCGCCCGCATTGTCGGACTTCCTGCGCCGGCGGCCGCAGACGCGGATGTTCTTCGACGTTCGCCGCTATGAGGGCATCATCGACGGACTCCTGAGCCGGGTCGCCGAGCTCGGCTTCGCGCTCGGCTTCTCGCATCATCCGGGCATCGCGCATGAAGTGGTACACACCGGCGAGATGGTCTGCGTCATGCCGCCGCGGCATCCGCTGGTGGACCGCGCGGTGATCACCGCGTCCGATCTCGCCGATCTTCCCTTCATCGGGCTCGAGCGCGGAACGCAGTTGGGTGAAGCCGTGCGTGCGAGTTTTGCTTCGGCCGGCGCTCCATTCCAGCCAACTGTCGAGGTGCGATACTGCAACACCGCCTGCGTGCTCGCCGCAGCAGGCGTCGGCGCGGCGGTGGTGGATCCGTTCTCACCGCACCAGGCTGGCAGTCAAGAGCTGGTCATGCGCCCCTTCCTTCCCGTAACCCCTGCGCTAGCATACATGCTGTGGTCCGAAGCGGAGCCGCTCTCGCGTCTTGCTAGAGCGTTCCTCGACGAAGTCCGCCGAGCAAGCCGACAACTGGAATGATCAGGGCACCGTACTGCCGACTGCAGAAGCCGACGTCGTAGCTGGTCCGGCTACCACCCGGAAATATTTATCGCGAGTTGCTACTCTACAAGTCGAGCGGCGCGACCTCGAAGGCCGTAACCGCGCTGCACGACTATCTCGCGCACTATTTGCGCCTCGACGAAGAGCTCAGCGGCCGCGCCGCGCCGATCGAGCTTGGCTAGGCCAACAGAATATCGAAAACAACCCCATGCACAGTAGACATGGCATTGTCAGCAAAAGGGTTTTCGCCCGCCATTCTTCGGAGAACTGCTGCGCACTCTTCCGGATCGTGGTCTGGAGATTTGACACGTCGGGCAAAACACCGGCATTATTCCATCATGCCCGCTTCACCCCTTGGCACGCCCCCCGGCCAACCCACGTAACGCCAGCGACGGCCAGAACTCCGCCCAGGGTTGCGCAGCCTCGAAGGCCGCAGCGATACGGAAGATCGTGGGTTCGTCGAGCCAGGGCGCGATGATCTGGTTTGATCAAGACTGCCGCCTTCCTGGCCAGCTATACATGCCCATCCGCGTTGGGGTCATTCCGCATGGAGCGCATGAGCGCTGAACGAGGTATTCGGACTTGCCGAACATCAACCTGAAGCTTCTCCATACTTTCCTGCTCGCGGCCGAGCACGAAAGCTTCCGAAAGGCTGCGGAGGAATCGAACCGGTCGCCGTCTGCCGTCAGCATGCAGGTTCGCGACCTGGAGGAACAGATCGGCGTCCTGCTCTTTCGCAGGACACCGCAGAAGGTATTGCTTACGCCTGAGGGTCGGATCCTGTTCGAACAGGCAAAGCGAGCCCTCCAGGAAGTGCAGTCCGGGTTGGATCTGCTGACCGAATCAGCGCAGTCCCGCAGCCGTCACATTCGAATGGCTTGCGTTCCGACACTTGCGTCCGGATGGCTGCCCAACATCCTGGCGACATTCAAGGTCCGCTATCCGCGGAGCCAGGTCCAGCTCATGGAGCTCTCCACGACGCCCATGCTTGAACTGCTGAAGCGGCAAGATGTCGAGTTCGGCATTGGTCCGGAAGTCCCCGACATGGGGGACTATGAGTTCGAGCCGATCCTTGAAGATCCCCTCTTTGCCTGTGTACCGCCGGTATTCGACGAGGGCCAATCAAGCATCGGATTCGCTGATCTCGTCGAAAAGCCGGTTATCCTGCTGTCGAAGACGACAGCGGTCCGAGGGCTGATCGACGAGACACTGGAGACGCTCGCCGTCCGCCTCGATGTGCAATTCGAGGTCCAGGCCGCCACGACGGCGCTGGCCTTGGCAGCGTCCGGCCTCGGCATCGCAATCGTACCGCGGGTCGCTCTGGTGCAGGCCGGCGTGCAGCAGTTTCGTGTCGTCCCGATCTCCGACCACGTCAAGCTCCGCCAGATCGGCTTGATCACCCCGAGCGGCCCTGTCAGGCGCCCGAACACCGAACAATTGATTTCATTGATCCGCTCGAGCCTGGCCCAGCTTCGCTGACGCCGCGCTTAGAGCAACTTCAGAAGCGCATCGACGACCTGACCGGTCGTCGCGCTGCCGCCGATGTCACGGGTCCTGAGCGCTGCATCCTCCAGCCCGGCACGGACCGCGGCCTCGATCCTGTCGGCACCAAGCCGCAGCCGGCTGTCCCGATAGCGCTGATCCAGCCGCCGCAGCATCAGGATCGCCGCCAGGATCGTCCCATAGGGATTGGCGAGCCCCTTTCCTGCGATGTCGGGCGCCGAGCCATGCGAGGCCTGGAAGAAACCGATCCCGTCCCCAACCTCTTCCGATGGCGACATGCCCATGCCGCCGACCGTCGCCGCACCGAGATCGGAAATGATGTCGCCGAACATGTTCTCGGTGACGATGACGTCGAAATGCGAGGGCTTGTTGACCAGATGAACCGTCATCGCGTCGACAAGGACGTGCTCGGCTTCGATGTCGGGATAGTCTTTGGCGACCTCGTCGAAGACGGCGCGAAAGAACGCATAGGTGCGGAGCACATTGGCCTTGTCGCAGCAGGTCACCCGGCGCCGACCGTCCTTTGGTGAACCATTCCGTGTTCTCGCAAGCTCGAATGCGAACCGGACGATGCGTTCGATGCCCTTCCGGGTCTGGACGAGCGTGTCGACTGCGACTTCCTCCCTGAGCAGCGCGCCGGCGCCGCGCGCGGCGTAGAGGCCCTCGCTGTTCTCCCTGACGATGACGTAGTCGATCGATCCCGGCCGCCCGAGCGGGGACGGCACGCCCTTGTACAGCTTGATCGGCCGCACATTGGCGAACAGGTCGAGCTTGAAGCGAAGCGAGAGCGTGAAATCGAGTCCGGCTTCGGTTCCGTCACGGTGAACCACACCGGGAATGCCGGCCGCACCATGGAGAATGGCATCGGCTGTGCGACAGCCCTCGAACGAGGTGGCCGGAAACGAATCCCCAGTTTCGAGAAAGTGCGTGGCGCCCGCGGGATATTCCGCAAAATGCAGCGTCCCGGCCCGGACACCGGCTTGCAGCACCGCGACCGCCGCACCAGCGACTTCGGGCCCGATACCGTCTCCATGCACGACGGCGATCTTGTAACTATCCTTCATGATGCTCGCTCGACAAATTATCCTAACGGTGGTGACGTCACTTCGCCCGTGGCCGGACATGCACGACGTGGCATGGCCTCTCGCTGCTCCCGTCCGGCGGTGCGGCCACTGCCACGATCGGCCGCGCCGGACGATCGATCAATCCAGCTTGATCCAGACGCCCTTCGTGTTCAGGTATTCGTCGAGCTGCTCGGTGCCACCTTCGCGGCCATATCCGCTCATCTTGTAGCCGCCGAACGGCAACGCAGGATCGATGGCGTGATAGGTGTTCACCCATACCGATCCGGCGCGGAGGCTCCTCGAGATGACGTGGGCCTTGCTCACGTCGCGCGTGAAGACACCCGCTGCAAGTCCGTATGGCGTCGCATTGGCGCGCGTCACGGCCTCATCGAGCGTGTCGAACGGCAGCGCGGAAATGACCGGGCCAAAGATTTCATCACGGGCAATCTGCATGTTGTCGGAGACGCCGGCGAACACGGTCGGCGCGACGAAATTGCCCTTTGCGAGGGCACCTTCCCTCAGCCTGTTGCCGCCGGTCACGACCTTCGCACCCTCGTCGCGCCCGCTCCGCAAGAAGCCTTCGACCTTGTCGAGCTGGCGCTCGGAGACCAGCGGTCCAATCTCCGTCGTGGGATCGGCACCATCACCGATCTTCAGGGCCGCGGCAAATTTCCCGAGCCGTTCGACCAGTTCGTCGTGGATCGTGCGCTCGACGAACAGGCGGGAGCCGGCGATGCAAATCTGGCCCGAATTGGCAAACGCCGCCATCGCGGCAATCGGCACGGCCTTGTCGAGGTCCGCGTCCGCGCAGACGATCACCGGTGACTTGCCGCCGAGTTCGAGCGACACCCGCTTGAGGTTGCCGGCCGAGGCGCGAACGATCGCCTGCCCGGTTGCGGTGGATCCGGTGAAGACGATCTTGTCGACACCGGAGTGCTCGGCCAGCGGCGCCCCGGCTTCCGGCCCGGTCCCGGTCACGACATTGACCACGCCAGGCGGCACCCCTGCCTCGCTCATCAAATCCGCGATCAGCAATGGCGTCAGCGGCGCCTCTTCGGAGGGCTTGAGCACGATGGTGCAGCCGGTCGCCAGCGCGGGCCCGATCTTCCAGACCGACGCAGCCGTCGGCGCGTTCCAGGGAATGATGGCGCCAACGACGCCGACCGGCTCCTTGCGCGTGAACGAGACGATATCGCCCGGCAGCGAATTGTCGATCGTCTGCCCGTGGATCGCGGTTGCCATGCCGGCGTAGTATCTGAGCATGCCGAGCACGCGGAGCTTGTTCGCCCGCGTCCTGACGATCGGCATTCCCATGTCGGCCGTATCGGACTGGCTGATCTCCTCCCAATGCTTCTCGAACAGGTCGGCGATCCGCAACAGCAGCGCCTGCCGTTCGAACGGTTTGAAGCGGCTCCACGGGCCCTCGAAGGCGCGGCGGGCCGCGGTGACGGCAAGACCGATGTCGGCCGCGTCTGCCCGCGGCACGCGTCCGATCACCTCGCCGGTCGCGGGGTTGCGCGTCTCGAAGACCTTCCCCGAGCGGGCTTCCACCCACGCGCCGTCCACAAACATCTTTCGAGTTCGGCCGTCGATGGGAAATCGGATCTCAGCTTTTGTCATCGGTCTACTCCTGTCTCGCAGAGGCGATTGTCGGATGTCCGCCTCGTTTGATGTCGTGCTTACCTTGCAGCGATCGTCTCGGGAATGGGTTCTACGCAGCCGGCTGCTGTTTGCGGAGGAAGCGCGCCAGTTCCGGAATATAGGCCTGCCCGTGCCCGCTCTCGACCACCGCTGCCATCGCGCCGGCAACACCGTCGGCGATCGTCCCGCATGCGCCGGATGTACCCGCCATCGTCCTGTAGAAGTTGATGTCCTTCAACGCATTGGCGATGAAGAACGGGACCGTCTCGACGTCGCCGGCCACGATGGCCGGCGCCAACCGCTGTAGCGCCACGCCGGCGCCACCGCCTTTGGCGAGAACATCGACGAAAACCGCGGGATCGACGCCTGCATCGGCCGCCTGCGCGGCTGCTTCGCTGAGAAGCGCCATGAAGCCGATCGAAACGTAGTTGTGGAGCAGCTTGAGCCGATGGCCGAAGCTCACGGGTCCGACCCGTTCGAGGCTCTCGGTGAAAGCGGCAAGGACGGCACGGACGCTTTGAAAGTCTGCTTCATCGCCGCCGACCAGGAGGTTCAGCGTTCCCTCTTCCGCATGCCTGGCCGTGCGTGTCATCGGCGCATCGAGGAAGCTTCCGCCGGCGGCCCGGACCGCAGCGGCCATCCGCAACGTCGATTCCGGCAGTGCGGTCGAGCAATCGACGATGATTGTCCCCTTTCGCAGCCGGGGCAAGACGCCGGCATCGCCGGTAAGAATTGCTTCGACCTGCGGAGAGCCGGTCACGCAAAGGATGATGACATCGGACACGTCTGCCACGTCGCCCTGAGTCTTGCAGGCTATAGCGCCGAGACCGACGAGGTCGTCGACCGGCTGATTGCCGGGATGGTCGAGAAAGGCAAGAGGATAGCCGCCCCGCACCAGAACGTTCTTCGCGATTCCGTGCCCCATCAGGCCGACACCAATAATTCCCACCTTCATCGCGATACCTCGCTGATCATTCGCATCTCTGGCTGGACTGGGCGGCGTTACCTGCCGCACGATCGTGTTGGAAAACCCATCATTTAGTGGACGGCCGCGTACATGCGTCAGCTTGAACAAGGGCGTTCGTCGCACCAGAGCGCTCATCGTCCGATCCAACGTTTCCGCAAGACCGCGCTGCCGGCGGCTCTGAATGCGAAGGCGCGACCGAGCCGAACCGTTGCGCGAGATTGATCGCTCGCGACCATCGTTTCCTGCCTGCAATTGGTTGTTGTTTGTGCGGCAAGATGAGCGACGCTACCCCGCTTCGTGCAAGGCGCTTTTTCTGACCCCCTGTTTGGTTTTTCTGATGTACCGGTGTTTTGATACGAACCGCCAAGGGAAGCAAGAGACCACTCACTTGGAGCGGCCGCGCGTTTCGGCCCGCGCAAGCCTCGCGTCACCTTCCAGCCTTCAGCGATTGAGAAAAACTGACGCCCCCTTCAGAAATACTGCGCTGCGCCGGCATTGCCTCGGCGCTCTGTCCATCTAAGATCGGACCTCGATCGACGTCTCTGTTAATCAAAACGAACCAAGCTGACTTGGTCGATTAGGGAGGTACCCGCATGAAAATTCGCAGGCTGCTGGCGCTTGCGGGCGTGTTCTTTGGCATGAGCACGGTTGCACTGGCTCAAGGTCAAGCCGACGACGAGTGCCAAAATCCGGGAAACGACGAGCTTCTGAAGCAAGGATGCGCTTATCTCGACGAGTTCATGAAGGCGTTCAATTCGCGAGATGCGGAAGCCTGGTCCAAGACAGTTCACTATCCGCACATAAGAATCGCTGGCGGGCAGGTGCAGGTCTGGAACACGCCGGAAGAATATGCGCAATCGAACGATGCGAAACAGTTGGCGCAGGCCTCGACATGGGCACGCTCAGCGTGGACGTCTCGCAAATTGGTGCAGAAATCCGACGACAAGCTCCACTTTGTCACCAGATTCACGCGCTATGACGCCAATGACAAGCCGATACTATCGGCCGACTCTTTCTACGTGATCGTCAAGAGGGATGGCCGCTGGGGAGCTCTGGTACGATCGAGCTACGTCGGCATCATCGGCAAGAAGACCGCCTTCTGACGAACGATACTTTCCAGAGTGAACGCAAGGAGCAGACGTCCAATCGAGTGGCGTCTGCGTGTTCACCGGTGCATTGGTCGAGCTTTTCCGACTGTGCTCGACGCACAGCCGAAAGCTAGCCCGGTGCCCTCGCGCTGATGAGCCGCAAGCACACTACACCTGGACCGAGGTCAACTTCTTCAGGCAGCGCAACGCGAAGGACGATCGGCTGTGGCGAATGCCGGGAATGCGATAGAGCTTTTCGCGCAGGAAGCGTTCGTATCCGGCGGTGCTTTCGACGGCCACCTTCACCACGTAGTCGTAGTCGCCGGTCGTGAGATAGGCTTCGATCACCTCCGGCAGGTTCGTGAGCAGCTGGCCGAAACGTTCGAGCACCTCCTCGTCGTGGTGGTCGAGCGTCACTTCTATGATGACCGTTTCGGGCAGGCCGAGCTTCTCCTGATTGAGCAGTGCGACATAGCCATCGATATAGCCTTGGGTTTCGAGCCGCTTCAGCCTGTTCCAGCACGGCGTGGTGGAGAGCCCGATTTCGTCGGCAAGCTGCGCCGTCGTCAGTCGCGCATCCTGCTGCAGTGCGCGGAGGATTTTGCGGTCGATCTCGTCAAGGCGAAGCGAATCCTTGCGCGGAGCCTTAGCTGGCCGCGCCGCACGTCTGACCTTCGCCATATCCAGAACTCCATTCTATCTAGCGACACAATTGCCAGAATGATTCCGCCTCGAATGACCGAATTACCCAGATAATTGGAACAAAAATCCGGTTATTGGCCAGTACAAACATACTACGTTTAGGGAGGAGCGGACGGTGTTTTTTCTGGAGCTCAGGAGCAGCGATATGCATGCCGCCCTCGGCCGGCTGCTCGATCAGGCGCGCGTCGCCGGCCTCAAGCTCGCGGCCGTCAGCGCCCAGGCGGAAGCCGACGTGTACCGGATATCAGCGTCCATCGACATCACGGATCGTGACGCTGTTGACCGTCTCGCCCGCCGCGTTGGTACTGTGGTCTGCATTGGTGCCGTCGAGGTGCGCGGCGAATGCGACGTCGCGCTGCCGAGCCCGGCGCCGCATCTCTCGCTCGAAATGAGGTCGCGCCCATGACCGACAACGCGCCACTTTCCCTTCACGTCCCCGAACCGGCCGTGCGCCCGGGCGACACACCCGATTTCTCCAACATCCGCATCCCTCGCGCAGGCCAGGTCGCACGCCCCGAGGTCAACGTCGATGCCGAGGCGATCCGCGACCTCGCCTTCTCCGTCATCCGCGTGCTCAATCGCGACGGCGAAGCCGTCGGCCCTTGGGCGGGATCGCTCTCCGACGACGAGTTGCTGGAAGGCCTGCGCCACATGATGACGTTGCGCGCCTTCGATGCGCGGATGCAGATGGCCCAGCGCCAGGGCAAGACGTCCTTCTACATGCAGCACATGGGCGAGGAAGCCGTGAGCTGCGCCTTCCGCAAGGCGCTGTCGCCGGGCGACATGAACTTCCCGACCTATCGCCAGGCGGGACTGCTGATCGCGGGCGGCTATTCGCTGGTGGATATGGCCTGCCAGATCTATTCCAACACCCATGATCCCCTGAAGGGACGCCAGCTGCCCGTGATGTATTCCTCGAGGGAGCACGGCTTCTTCTCGATCTCCGGCAATCTCGCCACCCAGTACATCCAGGCGGTCGGCTGGGCGATGGCGTCCGCGATCAAGAACGATACCAAGATCGCCGTCGGCTGGATCGGCGACGGCGCCACCGCCGAGTCCGACTTCCATGCTGCCCTGGTGTTCGCCTCGACCTATCGCGCGCCGGTCGTGCTCAACATCGTCAACAATCAATGGGCCATCTCGACCTTCCAGGGCATCGCGCGCGGCGGCTCCGGCACCTTCGCGGCGCGCGGTCTCGGCTTCGGCATTCCGGCGCTGCGGGTCGACGGCAACGACTATCTCGCGGTCCATGCCGTAGCGAAATGGGCTTGCGAGCGCGCACGCCGCAATCTCGGCCCGACGCTGATCGAGCACGTGACCTATCGGGTCGGCGCGCATTCCACCTCGGATGATCCGGCGGGCTATCGGCCGAAGACGGAATCCGAAGCATGGCCGCTCGGAGATCCTGTGATCCGGCTGAAGAACCATTTGATCGTGCGCGGCGCCTGGTCGGACGAACGGCACAAGCAGACCGAGGCCGAGATCATGGACACCGTGATCGCGGCGCAGAAGGAGGCCGAGAGCTACGGCACGCTGCATTCCCCCAAGCATGCCTCTGCGCGCGACATGTTCGAGGGTGTATTCTCCCAGATGCCGCCGCACCTGCGCCGGCAGCGCCAGGAAGCGGGAGTTTAAGCCATGCCGCGGCGAACGATGATCGAGGCGATCCGCGAGGCCATGGACGTGATGATGTCGCGTGATGACGACGTCGTCGTGTTCGGCGAGGACGTCGGCTATTTTGGCGGCGTATTTCGCGCGAGCCAAGGGCTGCAGGCGAAATACGGCAAGAGCCGCTGCTTTGATACGCCGATCAGCGAGCTCGGCATCGTCGGCGCCGCGGTCGGCATGGCTGCCTACGGCTTAAAACCCTGCGTCGAGATCCAGTTCGCCGACTACATGTATCCAGCCTACGACCAGATCGTCTCCGAAGCCGCGCGGCTGCGCTATCGCTCGAACGGCCAGTTCACCTGTCCGGTTGTGGTGCGCATGCCGACAGGCGGCGGCATTTTCGGTGGACAGACGCACAGCCAAAGTCCGGAAGCGCTGTTCACCCATGTCTGTGGCATCAAGACCGTGGTGCCCTCGAATCCGAGCGACGCCAAGGGCCTCCTGATCGCCGCGATCGAGGATCCCGACCCGGTCATCTTCCTTGAGCCGAAGCGGCTCTACAACGGCCCGTTCGACGGCCACCATGATCGTCCCGTGACGCCGTGGTCGAAGCACGATCTCGGTGAAGTCGCCGAGGGGCACTACACCGTGCCGCTCGGCCGCGCCGCGATCCGCCGACAGGGCGAAGCCGTCACGATCCTGGCCTATGGCACGATGGTCCACGTCGCCGAAAGCGCGGCAGCCGAGACCGGCATCGATGCCGAGATCATCGATCTCCGCACCCTTCTGCCGCTGGACCTCGACACCATTGAGGCCTCGGTCAAGAAGACCGGGCGCTGCGTGATCGTGCATGAGGCAACGTTGACGTCCGGCTTCGGCGCCGAGCTCTGCGCGCTGGTGCAGACGCGCTGCTTCTATCATCTGGAAGCGCCGATCGCGCGCGTCGCGGGCTGGGACACGCCCTACCCGCATGCCCAGGAATGGGACTACTTCCCGGGCCCGGCGCGAGTCAGTCGCGCGCTGGCCGAAACGCTGGAGGCCTGAGATGACCGAGCGTGTCGTCAGACTGCCCGACGTCGGCGAAGGCATCGCCGAAGCCGAGCTGGTGGAGTGGCAGGTACAGGTCGGCGATCTCGTGCGCGAGGATGCCGTGCTTGGCGCCGTCATGACCGACAAGGCCACGGTCGAGATTCCCTCTCCAGCCGAAGGACGTGTGGTCTGGCTCGCCGGCAAGGTTGGCGACATGCTTGCGATCGGCTCCGACTTCGTCCGGCTCGACGTGGACGGCAAGGGCGAAACGTCCACCACGACTGCGGCGCCGGCAGTGCAAACGACGAGCGCGCCAGCGCGAAAAGCGGGTCATGAGGCGCGCGCCACACCAGCGATTGCACCCGCGCATGTCGCACCCTCCCTGCAGCCTCTGGCGACACCGCCCCATCGCGAAGGCGAACGGCCATTGGCAGCGCCCGCAGTTCGGCTCCGCGCGCGCGAGGCGGGAATCGACCTGCGTCAGTTGCACGGCTCCGGCCCGGCCGGTCGAATCACCCACGACGATCTCGACAGCTACATCGCACGTGGCTCCGACGAAGCGCCCGCGCTGCGGAGCCGACCCAAGACCGCCGTCACGGATACCAAGGTCGTCGGCCTGCGCCGCAAGATCGCCGAGAAAATGTCGATCGCAAATGCGCGGATCCCGCACATTACCTATGTCGAGGAGGTCGACGTCACCGCGCTCGAAGATCTTCGCGCAAAGCTCAACGAGCAGAAGCGCACCGACAGGCCCAAGCTGACGCTGCTGCCGTTCCTGATGCAGGCTATCGTGCGTGCCGTCGCCGCACAGCCCGAGCTCAATGCCCATTTCGATGACGAGGCCGGCATCGTGCACCAGCACGCCGCCGTCCACATGGGGATTGCGACGCAAACCGGGGCTGGGCTCATGGTGCCGGTCGTCCGCCACACGGAGGCGCGCGATCTCTTCGACTGCGCGGCCGAGGTGATCCGTGTCACCGAGGCGGCGCGGAACGGCACGGCGAGTCGCGACGAGCTCATCGGTTCGACCATCACGATCACTTCACTCGGCGCGTTAGGTGGGCTTGTGACGACGCCGATCATCAATCACCCCGAGGTCGCGATCGTCGGTGTCAATCGACTCACAATACGCCCGCACTGGGACGGCGCAGGCTTCGTGCCGCGCAAGATGATGAACCTGTCGTCGAGCTTCGATCACCGCGTGATCGACGGTTTCAACGCCGCGCTGTTCGTGCAGCGGATCAAGACGCAGCTCGAAACGCCCGCCATGATCTTCATTGACGCATAAGACTATGACCGACACCACCTGTAAGCTTCTCGTCATAGGCGCGGGTCCCGGCGGCTATACCTGTGCGATCCGGGCGGGCCAACTCGGCATCGACACCGTGGTCGTCGAGTCCGAAAAGCCGGGAGGAACCTGCCTCAACATCGGCTGCATCCCCTCGAAGGCCCTGATCCACGCGGCCGACACTTACGAGACGGTCGCACGTGCCGCCGACGGCAAGGCTCAGCTCGGCATCTCCGGCCAAAAGCCGTCACTCGACTTCACCAAAACCATCGCCTGGAAGGACGATATCGTGCGGCGTCTCAATGGCGGCGTGAGCGGATTGTTGAAGCGCGCCGGCGTCAGATACGTGGCCGGACACGCGAGCTTTCACGACGGCAAGACCGTCGAGGTTCACACGACCAACGGCGTTCAGCTGATCCATGCCGAAACCATCGTGATCGCCACGGGCTCGGCGCCGATCGAACTACCGTCCCTTCCTTTCGGCGGCCGCGTCATCTCATCGACAGATGCCCTGGCGCTTGCCGAGGTGCCGAAGCGGCTGATCGTCGTCGGTGGCGGCTATATCGGCCTCGAACTCGGCACGGCCTTTGCCAAACTCGGCGCCGACGCCACCGTGGCCGAGGCCACACCGCGCATTCTGCCGCAATATGACGGCGAGCTGAGCGACCCCGTTGCCAGGCGACTCCGTGCGCTGGGCGTTACAGTCCTGACAAGCGCGAAAGCCAAGGCGTTGGTCGCGGAAGGTACGGCGCTTCTGATCGAAACCGCCGACGGCGGACAGACAACGGTCGAAGCCGACAAGATCCTGGTCACGGTCGGCCGTAAGCCCGCGACGTCAGGCTTCGGCCTCGAGCTGCTCGATCTCGATATGGACGGCCCCTACATCCGCATCGACGATCGATGCCGAACCTCAATGCGCGGCGTCTTCGCGATCGGCGACGTCACGGGCGAGCCGATGCTGGCGCACCGCGCCATGGCGCAAGGCGAGATGGTCGCCGAAATCGTCGCCGGCCACCGTCGCGCCTGGGACCGCGTCGCAATTCCCGCGATCTGCTTCACCGATCCCGAGATCGTCACCGTCGGCCTCTTACCAAGCGAGGCGCGGAATAAGGGGTTTGAGGTCAAGACCGATCTGTTTCCGTTCAAGGCCAGCGGCCGTGCGCTCACGCTGGATCGGGACGACGGCTTCATCCGCACCGTGGCGCGTGCCGACAATCATGTCCTGCTCGGGATTCAGGGCGTGGGCCCTGGCCTCGCCGAGCTGTCAGCGGCGTTCAGCCTGGCGCTGGAGATGGGCGCGCGCCTCGAGGACATCGCCCTGACCATCCATGCCCATCCGACTCTGAGCGAGGGCTTTCATGAGGCCGCGCTGAAATCACTAGGCCATGCAATTCATGTCTAAAACATAAGGGGGGAACCATGAGCCAGACCACGACCTTTGCCGACGCTGCAAGCGGCGCGAGAAGCACCATCGAGACCTCGACCATCCGCGCCATCTCCTGGCGCCTGATTCCGTTCCTGGTGCTGGCCTACTTCTTCTCCTATCTCGACCGCGTCAATCTCGGCTTCGCCGCGCTGACCATGAATGCGGAGCTGAAGTTCACGCCGCTGATCTTCTCCTGGGGCGCCGGCATCTTCTTCATCGGCTACTTCATCTTCGAGGTGCCGAGCAACCTCGCGCTGGAAAAATTCGGCGCCAGCCGCTGGATCGCCCGCATCATGGTGACCTGGGGCATCATCTCGGCGCTGATGGCGCTGGTCAGCGGTGTCACCAGCTTCTACGTTTTGCGCTTCCTGCTCGGCGTCGCCGAGGCCGGCTTC
>NZ_FNCU01000061.1:0-48847 GCF_900099855.1 Bradyrhizobium sp. Rc2d
GCGGCATCAACCGCACCTCGTGGCCATACCGGCCGATCACGCGCGCCCAATGATGAGCGCTGCCGCAAGCCTCCATGCCCACCAGGCACGGCGGCAACTGTGCGAAAAACTTCTCGACCGAGGCTCGCTTGAGCTGGCGCCTCACCACCACAGCTCCCGACGCGTCAATCCCGTGGACTTGAAAAACGTTCTTCGCCAGATCAACCCCAATCGTGCTAATCTTCGTCATGGACGGCTCCCTTTGTCTGGTTCGACTCAACATCACCAGTCTGGCACACCGATGCCGTTCGGGGGCCGTCCATCCCATCATTGCGAGGAGCTCTTGCGACGAAGCAATCCAGAGTCTTTCCACGGTGGCAGACTGGATTGCTTCGCGGAGCCTGTCATCGGGCCGCGCTTCGCGCGGACCCGTTGGCTCGCAATGACGGAGTGGAAGGCAACAGCGCACCTACTCTCGTGTCCCGGACAAGCTGCAACGCGTGAGCGTTGCAGCGCAGAGCCGGGACCCAGGAGGCCGCGCGGTGCGCTGCTGCATGGGCCCCGGCTCTGCAGCGCATCGCCGAAGAGGCGCTGCGCTGCGTACGGGGCACGAGAGTCCATCTCGCATTGCTATCCAGATCGCACACACGGTTTCCCGTTCTCGCGGCACCTCGTGCCCGAGCTTTGCTTCAATCATCGCCCTCGAAGATGCCGAGGGCGCAGGGAAGGCCGGGCGCCGGCTGGCACCCGCGGTCCGCTGTGCGCAAATGCGCTGGAAACAAATGCACAGCGGCATACAGGGCAGCCTGGACATCCCGGCCTTCCCTGCGCAGTGGTTTTACGGCTTATGTCGTGATCTCCCCGGGGAGCGATGCACTATTGCCCCCGTCGCCTTGCGGATGGCTGATGTTGCGGGCCCGGTCGGGCCGCATGCATCACCGCAACACTTGGCGCACAGACCCCGGGCGCCAGGACCACACGATTTTGCCGTACGCAGGCTGCACCCGTCGTGTGCGCGCGGCGTTCGCTCACGGAGTGCCCCGCCCTGCAAACCACCTGCGCGCGGTGCTGCCCGCGTCCACCACCTCCCATCCCGCGTTCGTGACGATCGCGATCCGCCCCTCGGCCCGGGTTAGGGTAGGCGAAACATGCGACAATTCCGAATTCGAGTAAAGCGAATTGTTTTGATCTGGACGCATTGACCCTGGCCTCGTGTGTTTCGCCCGTCGGGCAACGCAAGGGATGGTGTGGATACGGGCACCGACCCTTGCCACAGCCGCGCCACGAACAGGTCTCCCCATGGTCCAAATATGCGCTACGATGATCTCAGCGCGCCTCAAGTCGCGCAGATTGATGAATGAGGAAACGGTATGAGGATGACGATGGGAACGGCGATCGCCGGGGTGGCGGCGCTGGCGGTGGTGGGGACGGCTCTGACGGCGGCTTTTGAGCCGGTCTGGGCCCATGGGCCGACCCGGCAGAAGGTGCGGGAATCGATCGAGATCAGCGCGCCGCCGGCCAAGGTCTGGGCTGCGATCGGCAATTTCCAGGACATGAGCTGGCTCCCGCCCGTCACCAAGACCGAGGGCCAGAAGGGCAACGAGATAGGCGCGACGCGGACGCTGACCCTGACGGGCGGACCGACGGTCGAGGAGGAGCTCTACAAATACGAGCCCGAGATGCTGAGCTATTCGTACCGGATCACCAAGGTCGACGTGAAGGTGTTGCCGGTGACTAATTATTCCTCGACCTTGACGGTGTCGCCCGCGCCTGATGGCAAAGCGAAGCTGGAATGGGCCGGCGCGTTCTATCGTGGTTACCCCAACAACGATCCGCCGCCGGAGCTGAGCGACGAGGCCGCGGTGAAGGCGGTGAGCGGGCTGTACAAGGCCGGGCTCGAGGCGCTCAAGAAGAAGATCGAGAGCGGTAGCTGATCGTGCGAGCGCTGGTCCTGGCGGCCTTGGCCGCCAGCCTTTGCGCTGCCAGCCTCGGTATAGCGGGGCCTGGCAGCGCGTCCGCCGAAGAGGCGTTCGTCACCAACCAGCTCAGTGACGATCTGATGGTCGTGGACCTCGCCACTGCGCGCAGCGTTGCGACCATCCCGATCGGTGGCAAGCCGGCGGGCGTCGCCGTCAGTGCGGACGGACGCTTTGCCTATGTGACGAGCCCCGACGCCAAGGCGGTGACGGTGGTGGACGCGGCCGCGCGGCAGGTTGCGGGGCGGATCGAGGTCGGTGGCGGGCCGCTCGGCATTGCCGTCGCGCCCGATGGTAAGACGGTTTATGTCGCCGACTGGTATGCCGCCGCGGTGCGGGCGATCGATACAGCCTCGCGCAGCGTCACGGCCAGCATCGCCGTCGGCGCTTCGCCATCGGGCCTTGCGGTGACGCCGGACGGCAAGCTGCTGCTCTCGGCCGACCGCGACGACGACAGCGTTTCGGTGGTGGACACCGCGACGCGTCAGCGCAAAGCAATGATCAAGGTGGGCACCCGTCCGTTCGGCGTCACCATCGATGCCGACGGCAAGCGTGCCTACACTGCCAATGTCGGCTCCGACGATATCTCCGTGATCGACATCGCTGAAGGCCGCGAGATCGGCCGCGTGCCGGTCGGGATGCGGCCCTACGCGGTGGCGCTGACGCAGGGGCGCGGCTTCGTCACCGACCAGTATGGCGGCACCGTCAGCGTGTTCGATCTGGCGACGCTGAAGCCAATCAAGCGCATCAATGTCGGCGATTATCCCGAGGGCATTGCCGCGACCGCCGACGGCAAGCGCATCATCGTCGCCTGCTGGGAGAGCAACGTGCTCGATATCATCGATGCCACTGATCTGAAAGTGATCGGCGAGGTCAAGACCGGCGATGGCCCGCGGGCGTTCGGGGCGTTCTTGCGGAGGACGGAGTAGGGCTCCTGTAGCCCGCATGGAGCGGAGCGCAATGCGGGGCCGGAAGTCCCAGATTACGCTTTCGTTCAATCCGGGCTACTAGGCTACGGCGCGCTCCCGGATATCGCTTCGCTCATTCCGGCTTCGGCATCGGGACATAGCATCGACGCAATCTCGTCCATCCGTTCGAACGTGTAATCCGGCCCCAGCGCCCGCAGCGCCGCCGGTGCCGCATAGCCCCAGCACACCGCGCCGCAGGCAATTCCCACGGCCCGCGCCGCCTCGATGTCGCGGACCTCGTCGCCGATCGCGATGACCTGGCGCGGCTCGACGCCGGCGCGTCTGACAACCCGGCGGAATTTCGCGGGCTTGCCGAACAGCGAGGCCGCACAGTCGAAATGCGAAAACAGCGCCGCGGCCTCGCCAAGCTTCTCACGCGCATTGGCCTCGCTGTCGGAGGTCACCAGTGCGAGCTGCACGCCGTTCCCGGCCAGCATCTGCAGCATCGCCTCGACGCCCTCAAACAGCGAAATCTCGCTAGCAGCCTCCGCTTTCAGCCGCCGCGCATACCGCGCGATTGCCGGCAGCTTCCACAAGGGCACCTCGAGCCGGGTGAGAATCTCGCGACTCGACGCATGGCGCAACTCTTCGATTTCCTCATCCGCGACGCGACGAAAGCCGAAGCGGTCGGCGACGTCGTTGATGGCGCGCAGGAACCACGGAAAGCTGTCGGCCAGCGTGCCGTCGAGGTCGAAGATGGCGAGGGAGTAAGGCATTCATCGGCTTGCTAAGTGAGCGGCTACCACTGAAAGAGCCGCAGGTCATCACCAATGAAAGCTGGCTGCGACAACCTTGAAAAACAGATCTGCACTCGGAATGAACAGCATGAGATATCCCACAAGAGAAAGAACCAAACAAATCGATAAGGAAATACGGCGCTTGATGTTGTTTCGGAGGAAGTTCTCCAGCAGCATTGATCTCAATAGTCCTTCATATCTTCTCTTCGCGCCAGTCCAATCTGCCGAAGCATCGTCTCGTTGGAGGCGGCCAGTTACCTTGCCAAATGCCAAGTCCAGAAATGCGTCGTACTCAGAATCGTAGTACTTCCCGTGCAGTGAATGGTGCCCTTCATGCCTGATTACACCATGAATGTCGATGTAAGCTGATGGTGTGAAGTGTTTCAGTGCATTCTCTACGTACTCAAACTGGTTTGTGCCAATCTTAAAGGTGAACGGGCGACGTACGCGATAACAGATATTGGCTGTTCCGAGCAGTATCAATCCGAAGTAAATGAGCTTTAGACGTTCCGTCGACGACAATCCAAACCGCAGAAGACTCTCACCAGCTAGTTGGTCGAACGACAGGTGCCGTGAGATGGAATCATTGAAGAGGATCAGATAGCCAACAATCGGAACAGCCATCGCACATTTTGCGACCCAGCCATCAAATAGAAATACATAGTCTGACCATCCGTAATTGTAGCGATAGATGCTCCACTTTAGTTTTGTGTAACCCGCAACTCGTCGGATCAGACGGGACATCAGGAAAGCTACTCCGCCGCCTCGCTCGCGCTCCTCCGCTTCGGCTTCCGCGCCTTCTTCAGCACCGGCTCCAGGAACTTGCCCGTGTAGCTCCGCGGCGCTTTCGCGATGTCTTCCGGTGGGCCCCAGGCGACGATCTCGCCGCCGCCGTCGCCGCCTTCGGGGCCGAGATCGATGACCCAGTCGGCGGTCTTGATGACTTCGAGATTGTGCTCGATGACGACGACCGTGTTGCCCTGCGCGACCAGTTCGTGCAGCACCTCCAGCAGCTTCTTGACGTCGTGGAAGTGCAGGCCGGTGGTCGGCTCGTCCAGGATGTAGAGCGTGCGGCCGGTGGCGCGCTTCGACAGCTCCTTTGCCAGCTTGACGCGCTGGGCTTCGCCGCCTGAGAGCGTCGTCGCCTGCTGGCCGACATGGATGTAGTCGAGGCCGACGCGGTGCAGCGTATTGAAAGTCTCGCGCACGCGCGGCACTGCCTTGAAGAACTCGGCGGCCTCCTCGACGGTCATGTCGAGCACGTCGGCGATGCTCTTGCCCTTGAACAGGACCTCCAGCGTCTCGCGGTTGTAGCGCTTGCCCTTGCAGACGTCGCAGGTGACGTAGACGTCGGGCAGGAAGTGCATTTCGATCTTGATGACGCCGTCGCCCTGGCAGGCCTCGCAGCGGCCGCCCTTGACGTTGAAGGAGAAGCGGCCGGGCTCGTAGCCGCGCGCCTTGGCCTCGGGCAGGCCGGCGAACCATTCGCGGATCGGCGTGAAGGCGCCGGTATAGGTCGCCGGATTAGAGCGCGGGGTGCGGCCGATCGGCGACTGGTCGATGTCGATGATCTTGTCGATATGCTCGAGGCCCTCGATGCGGTCGTGCGGCGCGGCGCCCTCGCTGGCATTGTTCAGCTTGCGGGCGATGGCGCGGTAGAGCGTGTCGATCAAGAGCGTCGACTTGCCACCGCCGGAGACGCCAGTGACGCAGGTGAACAGGCCGAGCGGAATCTCGGCGGTGACGTTCTTGAGATTATTGCCGCGCGCATTGACCACCTTGATGGTGCGGCGATGGTTCGGCGGGCGCCGCTCCGGCACCTCGACCTCAAGCTCGCCGGTCAGGTACTTGCCGGTCAGCGATTTCGGGTTGCGCATGATCTCGGCGGGCGTGCCTTCGGCGACGATGTAGCCGCCATGCATGCCAGCGCCGGGGCCAATGTCGAGCACGTAGTCGGCGAGGCGAATGGCGTCCTCGTCGTGCTCGACCACGACCACGGTATTACCGAGGTCGCGCAGGCGCTTCAGTGTATCGAGCAGGCGCGCATTGTCGCGCTGGTGCAGGCCGATCGAGGGCTCGTCGAGCACGTAGAGCACGCCTGTTAGCCCCGAGCCGATCTGCGAGGCCAAGCGGATGCGCTGGCTCTCGCCGCCGGACAGCGTGCCGGAGGAGCGGGACAAGGTGAGATAGTTGAGGCCGACGTCGAGCAGGAAGGTGAGGCGCTCGCGGATTTCTTTCAGGATGCGGCCGGCGATCTCGTTCTGCTGCGCGTTGAGCGCATCAGGCACGGTCTCAAACCACTCGCCCGCCTTCTTGACCGACAGCTCCGAGATCTCGCCGATATGCTTGCCGCCGATCTTGACGCAAAGCGCCTCGGGCTTGAGCCGAAACCCGCGGCAGCCCTCGCAGGGTACGTCGTGGAAATATTTCGCCAGCTCCTCGCGCGCCCATTCGCTCTCGGTCTCGCGGTAGCGGCGGTTGATGTTGGTGATGACGCCCTCGAACGGCTTCTTGGTGTCGTAGGAGCGCACGCCGTCCTGGTAGGAGAACTTGATCTCGTCCTCGCCGGAGCCGTAGAGGATCGCGTCCTTGGTCTTCTTGGCGAGGTCCTTCCACTTGGTGTCGAGCGTGAACTTGTAGTGCTTGCCGAGCGCGGTCAGCGTCTGCTCGTAATAGGGCGACGACGATTTGGCCCAGGGCGCGATCGCGCCCTTGCGCAAGGACAGCTCCTTGTCGGGGATGACGAGATCCTCGTCGACATGCTGCTCGACGCCGAGGCCGCCGCAGGCGGGACAGGCACCGTAGGGATTGTTGAACGAAAACAGTCTGGGCTCGATCTCGGGGATGGTGAAGCCGGAGACCGGGCAGGCGAACTTTTCCGAGAACAGGATGCGCTCGGGCCCGCTCTTGTCGTGGATTTTCGCGGTCTTCTTTTTCTCTTTCTCTTCCGCAGGCGCAGCTGCCGGCGCATCGGCGAACTCGACGACAGCAAGGCCTTCGGCGAGCTTCAGCGCGGTCTCAAAGCTCTCCGCAAGGCGCTGGCCAATGTCGGGGCGCACCACGATGCGGTCGACCACGACGTCGATATCGTGCGGGAATTTCTTGTCGAGCGTCGGCGTCTCCGCCAGCTCGTAGAAGGTGCCGTCGATCTTGACGCGCTGAAAGCCCTTCTTGAGCCATTCGGCGAGCTCTTTGCGGTACTCGCCCTTGCGGCCGCGCACGACCGGGGCGAGCAGATAGAGGCGGGTGCCTTCCGGCAGCGCCAGCACGCGGTCGACCATCTGCGAGACCGTCTGGCTCTCGATCGGCAGGCCCGTGGCCGGTGAATAGGGTACGCCGACGCGCGCCCAGAGCAGGCGCATATAGTCGTAGATCTCGGTGACGGTGCCGACGGTGGAGCGCGGGTTCTTCGAGGTCGTCTTCTGCTCGATCGAGATGGCCGGCGATAGCCCGTCGATCTGATCGACGTCGGGCTTCTGCATCATCTCCAGGAATTGGCGCGCATAGGCCGACAGCGATTCGACGTAGCGGCGCTGGCCCTCGGCGTAGATGGTGTCGAAGGCGAGTGAGGATTTGCCCGAGCCTGACAGGCCCGTGAACACCACCAGCTTGTCGCGGGGAATCTCGACGTCGATGTTCTTGAGGTTGTGCTCGCGCGCGCCACGGATCGTAATTGCGCGCAGGCTTGAGCCCGCGTTCTGTTGTTGGCGCTTGGCCTTGATCACTTCGTCCATCCCGGTGGTCCTCAAGGAATCCCAAAGACGCGCGATCGCGCCAATGCAAAAGGCGCGCTTCGCCCGGAACCGGGATCGGCGCCGATGGGTATGGCAGCGAACGTAGGAAGAACGGGCGCGGATTTCCAGTGGCCTTTGCGAATCGTCAACGGATTGTTGGCGCGCTGGCGGCATCTGGCAGCAGGAGCGGCGGAACTGCGGAAAGGGCCCTCAAAACAAAAAGGCCGGCGCGAGGCCGGCCTTTCGTGACGATGTGACGTCGGTCGCGAAGATCAGTACTTCAGATCAGTACTTGGCAACGACCGGGCCGCCGAAGTGATAGTTCACGCCAACCTGCACGGTGTGGAAGTTGATCGTGCCGGACGCCAGCGGAGTGCCGAGGTTGGAGAAGTAGTTCTCGCTGCCGAGGCTGCGATAGAGGTACTCGCCCTTGACCGACCACTGCGGAGCGAAGAACGCTTCGACGCCCGCACCGACGGTCCAGCCGGAGTGCCACTTGCTGTCGGAGACGCTCACGCCCAGCGCGCTGAGGGTGATCTTGTTGTCGATCCAGGCGTAACCACCGGTCCCGTAGAACAGGAAGTTATTGACGGCCCAGCCGATACGGCCACGCACGGTGCCGAGCGCATCGGTCTTGGAAGCCACGGTGATGCCAAGCGCGGTCGCCGAAGCGTTGACATCAGCCCAGGCGCCATCCGCCTCGATGCCGAACACGACGTTGCCGGTCTGCCAGTTGTAGCCGGCGGTGCCGCCGACGAAGCCACCCTGCATCTTCGGGTCGGTCGAAGTAGCTTCCCAAGCGCCGCCGCCGACGACACCGAGATAGAAGCCGGTCCAGTTGTAGACAGCAACCGGAGCGATCGGCGCCTTGGTGTAGGGGCGGGCTGCGAGATCAGCGGCCGAAGCCGGAGCAGCGAGAGCGAACAAACAGGCCGAAGCCAACAAAACCTTCTTCATCTTCAATCTAATCCCAGTCCCAGTTTCTGTTGTTGCCTTCCATGCCGGAAGGGCAGCGGACTCAACGGCCCAACTAATGCCGTGCTTACACCACTAAAGCCGCAAGTTGTGTCTCCGAAAAGCCACAACAGCCCCCAAAACGTGGCAAGTGCCAACCTATTGTTCCGAAGAGCAAGCAAGCAAAAGGCCGGCGCGAGGCCGGCCTTCAATCTCTCAGTGATATCAGGTAGATATCAGTATTTTGCGATGAGCGGACCGCCCCAACGGTAGTTCACGCGGATCAAGCCGATATCGACATCCTGGCTGATGCGCTCGGAGCGTGTGACGACACCGAGCGGGGCAGTGACAAAATTGCCAGACCCGGTGAAGTTGATCGTGCGGTTGCCGAGGAAGATATGATCGTATTCGAAGCCGACCGACCAGTTCGGCGCGAATCCGAACTCGATGCCCGCACCCACCGTGCCGCCCCAACGGGTCTCGTTGGCGCGGTCGAACTCGAGGCCTGTCGCCACATCGAAGGTCCGATAGCGATCACCGACGACGGCGCCGCCACCCTTCACGTAGAGCAGCACGTTGTTCCAGGCGTAGCCGACCTGGCCGGTGATCAAACCGAATGAGTCGATCTTCGAGCGATCGCGTAGGCCGGTCAGGCCGCTGATGTTGTCGCCGGAAAAGTCAGCCCAGTTGCCCTGACCTTCGATGCCGAACACCCAATTGGCCGACTGCCAGCGATAGCCAACCTGGCCACCGACCGTACCGCCGGTCGCGTTGTGGCAGCCTTCGCCGACCAGAGTGCCGGTCACAGGCGTCACGAAGTCCCAGCACTTGTGGCTGGTGCCGCCGCCGCCGTTGATACCGATGTAGAAGCCGCTCCAGTCGTAGATGGCGGCGACCATCGGCGGCGGAGCTTTGGTGTAGGGGCGCGCAGCGAGATCCGCCGCACTTGCAGGAGCCGACAGGCCCAACGCGATTACACCGATTGCACCAAACAGAAGCTTATTCATTGCAGTCTCCCCAGTTTCGTCCGCCTCTCGAAGTCCCCGAAGCGGTTGATCAGGCGCGACGCCCATATGAACTAAGTCCGACTCAACCGTAGCCTAAGGGGTGGGCAAAGTCCGTCTCCGAAATGCCACACTCGCAAACCGATTGAACCAAGTGCAACTTGATGAATGTTAAGTAGTTTTTACCGTTTCTCGGGAACCCAAAAAGTTCCATCCGGAAGCCTGCCTTTTTCATCGCCAATCGTAGCCGGACTGAGCCGACGTTCGCCCGATCGCCACAAGGAACAAATCTGGAACGGAGCGGATGGCAATGCTATATATGGGGATAACCTTGGGGGTGATGGGCTGAGCGGCGTCCGCAAGCGTATAGGGTCGCCTCAACGGGGCGGCGGAGGAACGCGAAGAGCGGACTTTCGCCTTTGAAATTCAGTGGCATTGGAGTGGAGAGCGGCGATGGCGGGAAGCGTCAACAAGGTCATTCTGGTTGGAAATCTCGGCAAGGATCCCGAGATCCGCCGCACCCAGGACGGGCGGCCGATCGCGAATTTGAGCATCGCCACCTCGGATACCTGGCGCGACAAGAATACCGGTGAACGCAAGGAAAAGACCGAGTGGCATCGCGTCGTGATCTTCAATGAAGGGCTATGCAAGGTCGCCGAGCAGTACCTGAAGAAGGGCGCCAAGGTTTACATCGAGGGCGCGCTCCAGACTCGCAAATGGACCGATCAGAGCGGCGTCGAGAAGTACTCGACCGAGGTCGTGCTCCAGGGCTTCAACTCGACGCTGACGATGCTCGACGGCCGCGGCGGCGGCGGAGGAGGCGGCAGCTTCGGCGATGAGCCGGGCGGCGATTTCGGCTCCTCCGGTCCCGTCAGCAGCGCACCGCGCCGTCCTGTTGCCGCCGGCGGCGGTCGCAACAGCGACATGGATGACGATATCCCGTTCTGAGAGCACGGATCGCGCGGCCAAGGCGCATTACCGATCGGGTTGCGCCGGGCGTGTCGTGTCAGCAATTTCTACTAATCGGCGGGGCAGGCTCGGATTTTCCGGGCCCGCTTCATGTTCGACGTGAGCTCGGGCTGCCCATGGGCAAACCGTCTGACAGGGCCCGCTCGCTGCGCGGTTTTCCAGGCGCGTGAAGTCATCTTGGAGGGGGATTCCGGGCCTCTCGGAAGCAGTGCTCGGAAGGGCTTAAGTTATTGGAAAAATAGGCGGAAAAATCGCTTGCCAGGGCCTTCGCGAGGGTGGTTATCCGGCCCCTGATGCGCTATATGATTCCCAGATAAACCTCACCGGATTTCCCCTTGGCTGACGACGACAACAAGCCCGGCGACCAGCCGGCGCAACCCTCGGACATTCGCCCCGTCTCCATCCTCGACGAGATGAAGAAGTCCTATCTCGATTACGCCATGAGCGTGATCGTGTCGCGCGCGCTGCCCGATGCGCGCGACGGCCTGAAGCCGGTGCATCGCCGCATCCTGTTCTCGATGAACGAGGAAGGCTATACGCCGGACAAGAAGCACAAGAAGTCGGCCGGTATCGTCGGCGACGTCATGGGCCAATACCATCCGCATGGCGACCAGGCGATCTACGACGCGCTGGTGCGCATGGCGCAGCCGTTCTCGATGCGCGAACTGCTGGTGGACGGGCAGGGCAATTTCGGCTCGGTCGACGGCGATCCGCCGGCGGCGATGCGCTACACCGAGTCGCGCCTGACCAAGATCGCACTGAAGCTGCTCGACGACATCGACAACGAGACCGTCGACTTCCAGGACAATTACGACGGCTCGACCAAGGAGCCGGTGGTCCTGCCGGCGCGGTTCCCGAACCTGCTGGTCAACGGCGCCGGCGGCATCGCGGTCGGCATGGCCACCAACATCCCGCCGCACAATCTGGGCGAGGTCATCGATGCCTGCCTGGCGTTGATCGACAATCCGTCGCTGACCATCGACGAGCTCAACAACATCATCCCGGGCCCGGATTTCCCGACCGGCGGCATCATCTTGGGCCGCCAGGGCATCCGCAGCGCCTACCATCTCGGCCGCGGCTCCATCGTGATGCGCGGCAAGGTCACGTTCGAGACGATCCGCAAGGAGCGCGAGGCGATCGTCATCACCGAGATACCGTATCAGGTGAACAAGGCGACGATGGTCGAGCGCATCGCCGAGCTCTACAAGGAAAAGAAGATCGAGGGCATCTCCGATCTGCGCGACGAGTCCGACCGCGAGGGCTATCGCGTCGTCGTCGAGCTCAAGCGCGATGCCGTGCCCGACGTGGTGCTGAATCAGCTCTACAAGTTCACGCCGCTGCAGACGAGTTTCGGCGTCAACGCCGTCGCGCTCGATTCCGGCCGTCCGCAGACGATGAACCTGAAGGATATGCTGACGATCTTCGTCGGCTTCCGCGAGCAGGTCGTCACGCGCCGGACCAAGTACAAGCTGCGCAAGGCGCGCGAGCGCGCGCATGAGCAGGTCGGCCTCGCCATCGCGGTCGCCAACATCGACGAGATCATCAAGGTGATCCGCACCTCGCCGACGCCGGCGGCTGCGCGCGACACCCTGATGACGCGCGACTGGCCGGCGCGCGACGTCGAGGACATCATCACGTTGATCGACGATCCGCGCCACCGCATCAACGCGGACGGCACCATCCGCCTGTCACTGGATCAGGCCAAGGCCATCCTGGAACTGCGCCTGGCACGTCTCACTGCGCTCGGCCGCGACGAGATCGGCGACGAGCTGTCAAAACTCGCCGGCGAGATCGGCGACTATCTCGAGATCCTGCGCTCGCGCGCCCGCATTCTCGAGATCATCAAGACCGAGCTTGCCGAGGTGAAGGCCGAGTTCGCCACGCCGCGCCGCACCGTGATCATGGAGCAGGAAGGCGAGGTCGAGGACGAGGACCTGATCCAGCGCGAGGACATGGTCGTCACCGTCTCGCACGCCGGCTACGTCAAGCGCGTGCCGCTGTCGGCCTACCGGGCGCAGCGCCGCGGCGGCAAGGGCCGCGCCGGCATGCAGACCCGTGACGAGGATTTCGTCAGCCGCCTGTTCGTGGCCTCCACGCACACGCCGGTGCTGTTCTTCTCCTCGCGCGGTCAGGTCTATAAGGAAAAGGTCTGGCGCCTGCCGATGGCCGCGCCGAACGCGCGCGGCAAGGCGCTGATCAACATCCTGCCGCTGGAGCAGGGCGAGCGCATCACCACCATCATGCCGCTGCCCGAGGATGAATCGACCTGGGCCAACCTCGACGTGATGTTCGCCACCACAGGCGGTAACGTGCGGCGCAACAAGCTGTCCGACTTCGTCGACGTCCGCCGTTCCGGCATCATCGCGATGAAGCTCGACGACAACGAGGCGATCGTCGACGTGCAGATCTGCACCGAGCGCGACGACGTGTTGCTGACCGCGGCCGGCGGCCAGTGCATTCGCTTCCCCGTCACCGACGTGCGCGTGTTCACCGGGCGCACCTCGATGGGCGTGCGCGGCATCGCGCTTGGCGAGGGCGACAAGGTGATTTCGCTGGCGATCCTGCGCCATGTCGAGACCACCTCGGACGAGCGCTCGGCCTATCTGAAGATGCGCCGTGCGGTCGCCGGCGAAGCTGCGACTGAGGAGACCGCCGTGGACGGCGAGGCCGAGGAGGCCTCCGGCAGCTTCCAGCTGGCCCAGGAGCGTTACGCCGAGATGTCGGCGCAGGAGCAGGTCGTGCTCACCGTGTCGGTCAACGGCTACGGCAAGCGCACCTCGTCCTACGAGTACCGCACCACGGGCCGCGGCGGCAAAGGGATCGTCGCCATGAGCGTCAACAACCGCAACGGCAACCTCGTGGCCTCATTCCCGGTGGAAGATGCCGACCAGATCATGCTGGTCACCGACAAGGGCCAGCTGATCCGCTGCCCGGTCGAAGGCATCCGCATCGCCGGCCGCTCGACGCAGGGCGTGATCGTGTTCGACACGGCCGAGGACGAGCACGTCGTCTCGGTCGAGCACATCACGGAAGAGGCCGAGAGCGGGAATGGAGAGAACGGCAACGGCGGTGGAGCCTAGCGCATGATCCGGAAAAGCGCGCAGCGGTTTTCCGAAAAGATCATGCTCAAACAGTAAGCGCGATGACGATTCATCCTGATCTCATCGCGCTTCGGCTGGCCCGGGCGCCGACGAAGCTGTATCGCAACGCAGGTTGGAGATGAATTCTCCGATCTGAGCGATGGCCGCATGGGCTTCCGGCAGCACCGGAACGAAGAGCTGGAAGACGTGCGGCATGCGCGGCCAGACCTCCAGGCGGCTCCGCGGATTACCTTGTTTCAGCTTGTCGGCCATGCGGACCGCGTCATCCCGCAGGATCTCGTCGCTGCCGACATGGATCAACACCGGGGGAAGGCCGAACGCATCGCCATAGAGCGGCGAGGCATGGGGGTTATACGGGTCGGCGCCTGCCAGATAGCAACGCACGAATTCCGGAACATCGTGCACGTTCAACATCGGATCTGATGCGGCATTCTCGATCAACGAGGGCGCGGTGAGCGCGAGATCGGTCCAGGGCGACATGGCAACGGCGGCGGCAGGAAGCGGCTTGCGTTCGTCACGCAGCCTCATGAGAAGGCACAGGGCCAATCCTCCACCGACTGAATCACCCATCACGAAGAGTTCGCCTGGATCGCCCGTCTCGCCGGCGAGCCAGAGAAAACCCGCCACGGCGTCGTCCAGTGCGGCCGGAAACGGATGTTCGGGTGCGAGGCGATATTCAAGGGCCCAGACCGTCGATTTGGTCACATTGGCGATGCGCCAGGTGAAATGCCGGTAGTAGATCGGCGCGCCCGAGACATAGGCGCCGCCATGAAGATATAGCACGTTGCGTCCCGGGTGCGACGCCGGGGTGGCGATCCGGTGTAGTCTGAGGTGACTGGCCTGCACGACGCTTGTCTTTGTGCTGCGTGGCGGACGAGGCACCCATCGCTCCATGCGATGCATGTTGGCCCGCCACGTCCCGACATCGAATGGATGACGGTGCCGTTTCAGGAACATGCGGATGCCGAGACGCAGCATTTCCGCGCGCAAGCTCATGGTGCGTCCTCTTGCTTCATTCGCTTGGGTCTTACGGCCTGAATGCGGCCGCCTTTGGCAGGTGCAGCCGCTCGGGTTCGCCGGATCCGGTGTCGACCAGCAGGCCATCCTCGATCTCGACGATGCGATCCGCAAAGGGAATGACCCGCGGATCATGCGTCACGACGAGCACGGCGCGCTCGCGCTGATGGGCTGCATCGGCGAGAATCCGCATGATGCTTCGCCCGTTATTGCCGTCGAGCGCGGCAGTTGGCTCGTCGGCGAGAATGACCGAGGGATTGGCGACAAAGGCTCGCGCGATCGCGACCCTCTGCTGCTCACCGCCGCTGAGCTCGCCCGGCAAGGTATCGGCCTTCTGCTCCAGACCAACCAGGTTCAGTGCTTCCCGCGCCAGTTTCCTGGCCTTGCGTCCACTCTCATGACGGATGTCGAGGGCGAGTTGCACGTTCTGTGCAGCGGTGAGCGTCGGAAACAGATGATAGGACTGGAACACAAAGCCGATATGGTCGCGCCTGATTCTGGCCAGTCCCTCCTTGTCGACGCCCGACGTGGGCGTGCCGCACACGGTGAGCGCGCCCGAACTTGGTGCCAGCATGCATCCGAGCACGAGCAGCAGCGTCGTCTTGCCGCTGCCCGACGGTCCCATCAGCAGTGTGAACTCGCCGCGTCGCAGCGTGAGGTCGATCCCGCGCAGCGCCTTCACCTCGCCAGCGCCACGCCCAAGCGTTTTCTTGATCGCGGTGGCCTCAATGATGATTTCGTTCATCGCATGAATACCGTTGCTGGATCGATCCGCACTACACGCACGATTGCGCCGATCGCCGACGCTACGCACATCACGACCGTCAGCACGAACAGGGCTGCAATTAGCCACGGCGTGATGACGATGGGCAACGCGCTCTTGGCAGTCATCTCCACAACGACAGCGCCGATCGCAGTCGCAATGATGAAGCCGATGATCGCGTTGATGAGCGCCTGATAGATGATGACCCTGTAAATATATGCATTCGACGAACCCATTGCCCGCAGGGTGGCGAATTCACTGAGGTGATCCTTGGTGCTCGAATAGAGTGTTTGCGCGACGATGACGGTGCCGACGATTACTCCCAGCAATGCGCCGGCAAACAGCGCAGCGCCGGCGCCGGTCCCGAACAGCCAGAACGAGCGGCTACGGCTGCGGAATTCATCCGTCGTAAGCACCTCGTGTTCACCAACCTGAACTCGAACGGCCTTAAGAACCGTGTCGCGGTCGGCGTCGGGCTTGAGGCGAACCAGGAGGTTGCTGGCGCGATCGGGAAAGGCTCCGGTGTAGGTGCGAGCGTTTTTCAGGTCGACGAAGACATAGGGCGTCGTGGTGAATGAGCGGATGCCGTCGGTCAAGGCCACGACCTTCACGCGGCGGCCGCGGATCTCGGCCGTTGATCCGATTTTTGAGACGCCGAGGCGATCGTAGTAGGTGCGGTCGACGACCACGGCTCCATTTTGCGACAGCGCGCGAACGTCACCCTCGACCACGTTCCATGGCCTCAGGCTTCCATCACGCAAATCGGCGCCGACAACAAAGATGGGTGTCATCTCGCCGCTCTCGAGGCGCCAGTCCGAGAAGCCGATGACCAGCGGGACCACGGAGGCGACGCCATCGACGGATGCGACCTTGTCGCGCAGCTTCGCATCCAGCAGCGAAGGATCCTCAAAGCATTTCGCTCCCTTCGGCAGCACCCAGAGATCGGCTGACGCATGGTCGATCATCGTTGTCACCATGCGACCGAAGCCCAGGAACAGGCCCATCTGGATCATCACCAGGACGACCGAAAATACGATGCCTACGAGTGTCGCGACAAAACGCAGGCGATCGTGGAAGAGGTTGCGGGACGCGAGCGTCGGGACCAGTGACATGGACGTTCCGTCATCGAGGTTGATCTGAGATAGCGCCCTTGCCCGGGAGTCCGGAATGCCGGTGCACCAGCAGTCTGACGCCTGCGGCGAGGAATCCGCTCGCGGCCCAGCTCAGAGCCAGTGCCACGATGAGGACGAACGCGGCTTTGGCGACGGCATTCAGTCTCGTGCCGAGCAGCGCATATTGCAGCCACAGCACGAACGGGTAATGCGTGAGGTAGATGCCGTAGGCATTGGTCGAAAGACTATCGGCGAGCGCCGAGCGGCGACGCAACAATGCCAGCGAACTGGCCACGAAAGCGATCACGCCTGTTGCGCATGCAGGGGGAAAGGCGAAAGCCGCGGCGAGACGGTATGCGGGCGGGCTGGCATTCCAATCCGGCATCGTCAGCGAGGTCAGCCCGCCCCATAGTGCAAAGCAGGCACATGCTGCGGCAACCCAGGTGGGCCAGTGGCGCGCGAGTGGGCCGTCGATGCGGAAGATACTGCGATCACAGCCGTAGCTGCCGATGGCAAATCCCGCGGAGAAATAGAGGAGATAGTGCAGCGGGCGGCTTAGCTGGAAAGACAATGGGCCGAAAAAGGTCCATTCCCAGGGCGTAAAGATCATCGCAAGCGGGACATAGGCCAGTGCCGACAGAATTGTGAGGCCTGCAAAGAACAGCAGCGGACGATCGTCGCACCGGGCGACGATCAGGCTCGCAGCCCGTAGCCATGATGGCATCAGTTCATGCAGTGCAGCAGCCAGGCCGCTGAGCAACAGAAGCTGCCACAAGAACCATTGCGGGCCCGCGGGCCACATCGGCAAAGCGCGCCAGTGCTGCCAAAACGCCGCAGGCGATGGGTCGGTCGCGGTCGTCAGATATGAGGCGTAGTACGCCACCGGACTGAGAAGGGCGACCGCCAGGACGAAGGGCAATCCAATTCGCCACCAGCGCTCGGCGAGATAGGCGGGGCCACCCTTGCGGATGAGGCCGTGCGGGGTGAACAGGCCCGCCAAAAGGAACATCAGGGACATCAAGCTGACGTCCTGCCATGCGCAGAACAGGTCCAGCCCGAACCAGCGCTCGCGGTCGATGATCGGAAACGCGATCCACCGATAGGGCGGCGCGTCGAAGGCGAACGGATGCGGCGGCTGAGAGGCGAGGTAGGGAAGGGCCGAATGGAAGGCGACCACGATCAGGATGACGACAGCGCGCAAGTTGCTGAATGTGACGTTGGCGCCAGAGTTCATGGGGAGCACCGGCCCAGGATTGATCTCGCCGGAACCAACCGAAGGCGATCCACCTGGTTCCAATTCGCCGGGCAGCGGACGCTGTTTTGCTGAAGCCAACGCCTCCAGCGCCCGGCGCGCCGGCATGCTCGTCAGCGCGGGTCTTGTCGCAGCCAGTGCCGGTGGGGCATCGCTGCGCGCATTCTCGCCACGCGATGCGCGCAGCGCGTCGGCTAAATCTCGAGCTCCGTGCCGAACTCGACGACCTGCTTGGTCGGCACGCCGAAGAACGCGGCGGAGCGTTCAGCGTTGCGCTGGAGGAAGGCGAACACGCCTTCGCGCCAGACCCACATGCCCGGAATGTCCTCGCTCGGGATGATGGTCTCGCGGCCGACGTAATAGGTGATGTCGGAGAGGTCGATGCCGGGCAGCTTGCCCTGGCGGCAAGTAAGCTTCAGTCCCTCATAGATCGTGGGGTTCTGCATGAAGCCATAATGCAGGATCACGCGGGTGATGCCGGGGATGATGTCGATGATCTCGGCGCGTTCGTCGTCGGGAATGTGCGGAGATTCCTCGATCAGCACGGTGACCAGCAGCACGCGTTCGTGCAACACGCGGTTGTGCTTGACGAACTGGGTCAACGCCAGCGGCACGCCGCGCTGCGCGGAGGCCAGGAACACGGCGGTCCCGGGCAGCCTGGCGCGGCATTTGTTGATGGCCGTCTCGATCAGGTCCTCCTCGGGCTGGCGCAGCCGCGCGCGGGCCGCCTCGACCAGCTTCACGCCGGCGCGCCAAGTCAGCATCAGGAACGCGACGAGACCGGCGAGCAGCAGCGGAAACCAGCCACCCTCGAACAACTTGATCGAATTGGCCGAGAAGAAGATCACATCGATCACGAAGAAGGCGCCGTTCACGGCAACCACGAGCCAGGGCGAATAGCCCCATTGGATCGCCACAAGAGCTGCGAGCAGCGTGGTGATCGCCATCAGCAGCGACACCGCGATGCCGTAGGCGCCGGCGAGCGCGTCGGACGTGCCGAAGCTCAGGACCGCTCCCAGCGTCGCGGCGGCGAGCAGCCAATTCACCAGCGGCACATAGATCTGTCCGATCGCAGCGCTCGTGGTGTGACGGATCAGCATGCGCGGCAGGAAGCCGAGCTGGATCGATTGCTGGGTCAGCGAGAACACGCCGGAGATGATCGCCTGCGAAGCGATCACGGTCGCGACCGCCGAGAAGGCGACCAGCGGATAGTGCATCGCGTCGGGACAGAGCTGGAAGAACGGATTCTCGATCATGGCGGGATCGGTGATCAGGAGCGCGGCCTGGCCGAAATAGTTCAGCACCAGCGCGGGCAGGCACACCGCGAACCAGGCGAGCCGGATCGGGAAACGGCCGAAATGCCCCATGTCGGCATACATGGCTTCGCCCCCGGTCACCGCCAGGAAGGCCGCGCCGAGAATTCCGAAGGAGACATGGAAATCCTGGTGGATCAGGAAGTCGAAGGCATAGAACGGGCTCAGCGCCGCCAGCACCGCCGGAGCCTTGACGATGCCGTGGATGCCAAGCGCGGCAAGCACGACGAACCAGGTCAGCATCACCGGGCCGAAGATGCGGCCGATGAAGCCGGTGCCCTGCTTCTGCATCATGAACAGGCCGATCAGGATGGCGATGGTCACGGGCACGACGACGGGCGCAAGCGAGGGGGCGTCGACCTTGAGGCCTTCGATGGCGCTGAGCACGGAGATTGCGGGCGTGATCGCGCCGTCACCGTAGAGCAGGGCGGCGCCGACGAGGCCGACGACCAGCAGATGCGCCCGCCAGGTGCCGGGCTGGGCGTTGCGGGCATGCAGCAGCGCCAGCAGCGCGACGATGCCGCCTTCGCCGCGGTTGTCCGCGCGCAGGATCAGCAGCGCGTATTTCAGCGAGATGATCAGCAGCAGCGCCCAGAGGATCAGCGAGGCAACCCCCAGGACAGCATCGTGACTTAATGTGCCGCCATGGGCAGCCGCCTTGGCGGCTTCCTTCAGGGCATAGAGAGGGCTGGTGCCGATATCGCCATAGACCACCCCGAGGGCGCCCATGGTCATGGCAAGCGGCAGCGGATCGGGATGGTGGCCGGAAGCGACTGCGGGCGTACTGGACAATGGCGACCCCGATGGAAACGCGCCCGGCGGGCCATTCCGACGGGCGCGAGCGTCATGCAGTCTGCGACGAGACGTCGCAAATATCCATGGGGTTGTGTTGGGTCTATAGAGGACTAGCTGACGCGAAGCTGACAGATCCGACTACGGGGTCCGATCGGCGGTCACGAGGCGTGCCTCACGGACATTGGCCTTGGTGCCGGCGCGGCGCAGGCACGAGGTTTCGAAATTCGGCCAGGCCTGCTGCGAGCAGTCCTTGCCGATGCTGCGGATGTCGAGCCGGTCGCTCTTGGCCAGCGGCTGCGGCACGCTGGCTTCGACCGTCGGGGTGAAGCCGGGCAGGAGGGTGAGGGCGGCAGCAACACATGCAGAGATGGCGATCGCCGAAAGAGCCTTGATCATTGACAGTCCCCTGTGATGCGGCCGCTGCGCCTTGTGTGCGGCCCGTCATTCGTTGGCCGGATAAGTAACCATGGCCAGTTTCCAGATGTCTTCGCCGGAGCGGGAAATGGTTTCGTTGCTGCGCCGTTTGTTTCGTGGCCGCCCTCAGGACGAAACAATTCGGGGGATTCCGACATGGTTTTGCGGAAAAACCGGCAGGGAACCCGCCCGGCTTGCCGGCCCGGGCCGGGCGCGGTAGGAGGAGGTCATGCCGCGCATCGCCTTCTATCCCGGTTCCTTCGACCCCATCACCAACGGCCATCTGGACGTGGTCCGGCACAGCGTGTCGCTGTGCGACAGGCTGGTTGTCGCGATCGGGGTCCACCCCGGCAAGAAGCCGCTGTTCTCGACCGAGGAGCGGCTGAAGATGCTGCACGACGTCTGCGGGCCGGTGGCGGCCCAGGCCGGCTGCGTGTTCGAAGCGGTGACCTTTGACGATCTGTCGGTCACCTCGGCGCGCAAGCACGGCGCGACCATCATGATCCGGGGCCTGCGCGACGGCAGCGACCTCGATTACGAGATGCAGCTTGCCGGCATGAACGAGGCCATGGCGCCGGAGGTGCATACGGTCTTCCTGCCGGCCTCTCCCATGGTTCGCCCGATCACCGCCACTTTGGTGCGCCAGATCGCCGGCATGGGCGGAGACGTCTCGGCCTTCGTCCCGCCGCTGGTTGCGGCACAGCTCAAGGCAAAATTCGCCTGATACCGGCGCGCTTCCTCTCTCATCTGACCGGAGTTGTCATGATCCGAATTCTCGCAGTTCTTGCCGCGCTCGTGTTCGCGGTGCCGGCGGTGGCGCAGCAATTGCCGGCGAACCTCGACAAGGCCAACGCCATCGTCATCGACAGCACCAAGGGCCGTATCGTCATCAAGCTCCGGACCGACATCGCGCCCCAGCACGCCGAGCGCATCAAGCAGCTTGCGCGTGAGGGCTTCTACAACAACGTGCCGTTTCACCGCGTGATGGACGGCTTCATGGCGCAGACCGGCGACGGCCAGAACGGCAACGGCACCGGCGGCTCGAAATATCCGAACCTGAAGCAGGAATTCTCCAAGGTGCACTTTGCACGCGGCATCGTCGGGATGGCGCGGCGCGGTGACAGCGTCGACAGTGCCAACTCGCAGTTCTTCATCATGTTCGCCGACGGCGGCAGCCTCGATAACCAGTACACGGTGATCGGCGAGGTCGTGCAGGGCATGGACGTCGTCGACAAGCTGAAGAAGGCACCGCCCGGCTCGGCCGGCGGCACCGTCACCGATCCCGACAAGATGGTGAAGGTGCAGGTCGCATCCGACGTCAAGTAGGAGAGGACGATGGTGCGCCGCGGTGGCAAGCTCGTGCTGGTTGCCGCGATGCTGCTGCTCGGCATCTCCAGTGCGGCCGCCGAAAACGCGCAGGTCAACACCATCCAGGACATTTTCCGGCATTTGCGCACCTGCTGGAAGCCGCCGCCGCCGGCCAAGGCGCGCCCACTCGACATTACCGTCGTCGTGAGCTTTAACCGGGCCGGAAACATTCTGGGCCATCCGAGGATTACCTATGAATCCGCGGAGGCCTCCGACAATGACCGGCTGCAATACCGGATCGCGGTGATGGAAGCGTTGCAACGCTGCACGCCGGTGCCATTTACCGATGCAATGGCTGGCGCTGCTGCGGGGCGTCCATTCGCGATCCAGTTCCGCACCCGGAAGACTTCACCCCCAACGCAAGAGAGACGAGCATGAGCGTCACCGAAAACACCCTGATCCTCGAGACCACGCAGGGCCCCGTCACCATCGAGATGCGGCCTGATCTGGCGCCCGGCCATGTCGCGCGCATCAAGGAGCTGGTCCGCGAGGGCTTTTACGACGGCATCGTATTCCATCGTGTGATCGACGGCTTCATGGCGCAGACCGGCTGCCCGCAGGGCACCGGCACCGGCGGCTCCGGCAAGAAGCTGAAGGCCGAGTTCAACAAGGAGCCGCATGTGCGCGGGACCGCCTCGATGGCGCGCGCCGCCAACCCCGACTCCGGTGACAGCCAGTTCTTCATCTGCTTCGACGACGCCCGCTTCCTCGACAACCAGTACACGGTGTGGGGCAAGGTCACCGAGGGCATGGAGAACGTCGACAAGATCAAGCGCGGCGAGCCCGTGCAGAACCCCGACAAGATCGTCAAGGCGCGGATGGCGGCGGATAAGGAATAAAAGCGGATTTGTCGGTGTCATGCGCCGCGCAGGCGGGGCATCCAGTAATCACCAGCGGCGATTACGGCTACGATCGGGAGTACTGGATCGCCCGCCTGCGCGGGCGATGACAAGTTCTGAGACATGCGCACCGACCTCTTCGATTTCGACCTGCCGCCCGAGCGCATCGCGTTGCGCCCGGCGAGCCCGCGCGACTCCGCGAAGATGCTGGTCGTCGAGAATGGCGCGTTGCGCGACCAGACCGTCGTCGACCTGCCGCAATGGTTGAAGCCGGGCGACCAGCTCGTCGTCAACGACACCAAGGTGATCGCGGCGCAGCTGAGGGGCCGTCGCATCGGGCGTGAGACCGAGCCGAGGATCGAGGCGACGCTGATCAAGCGCCTCGACGGCTCGCGCTGGCAGGCGTTGGTGAAGCCGGCGAAGAAGCTCACAGCCGGCGACCGCATCCGCTTCGGCAATGAAGGCAAGGTCTGCCTGCTCGGCCATCTCGACGCCGAAGTTGAAGCCAAGGGCAGTGAAGGCGAGGTGACGCTATCGTTCTCGTTCCACGGGCCCGCGCTCGATCAGGCCATCGCCGATCTCGGCAGCCCGCCGCTGCCGCCCTACATCGCCTCCAAGCGCACGCCCGACGACCAGGATCTCGCCGACTACCAGACCATGTTCGCGGCGAACGAAGGCGCCGTCGCCGCGCCGACGGCTGGGCTGCATTTCACCCCGGCGCTGGAGCAGGCGCTGCGCGACCGCGGCGTCGGCATCAACCGCCTCACGCTGCATGTCGGGGCGGGGACCTTCCTGCCGGTCAAGGTGGACGACACCGAAGGCCACAAGATGCACCCCGAGTGGGGCACGATCTCGGCCGAGGCCGCAGAGCGGCTCAACACCGCGCGCAAGAACGGCGGCCGCATCATCGCCGTCGGCACCACGTCACTGCGGCTGCTGGAAAGCGCCGCCGCGGAGGACGGCAGCATCCAGCCGTTCGCCGCGGAGACGTCGATCTTCATCACCCCCGGCTATCGCTTCCGCGCCGTCGATATCCTGCTGACCAATTTCCATTTGCCGAAGTCGACGCTGTTCATGCTGGTGTCGGCATTCTCTGGCCTGGAGACGATGAAGCGAGCGTATGCGCACGCCATCTCGGCTGGTTATCGGTTTTATTCGTACGGGGATGCGTGCTTGTTGTTTCGGGCAGAGCCGTAGGGTGGGCAAAGCGAAGCGTGCCCACCATCTTTCCTGATTGCGCGAGGGAAGTGGTGGGCACGGCGCTTGCGCGCCTTTGCCCGCCCTACGATACCGGTTATGCCGTCACCCGCTGCGGCAAGAGCTCGGCGATCTGCACCGCGTTGAGCGCGGCGCCCTTGAGCAGCTGATCCGCCGCCACGAACATCGAGATCGAATGGCCGCTGGCGTCGCTGAGATCCTTGCGGATGCGGCCGACCAGGACGTCGTTCTGGCCCGAGGCGTCGATCGGCATCGGGAAGTAGTTCTTGGCGCGATCGTCGACCACCTTGACGCCGGGCGCCTGCGCCATGATGGCGCGGACCTGATCCTCGGTGATCGGCTTCTCGCATTCGAAAGTGATGGCCTCGCAATGGGCGCGCAGCACCGGCACGCGCACGCAGGTGACGCCGACTGCAATGGTTTCGTCCTCGAAGATCTTGCGGGTCTCCTTGATGACCTTGGTCTCTTCGTCGTTGTAGCCGGTGTCAGGATCGACCGCCGTGTTGTGGTTGAAGAGGTTGAAGGCGTAGGGGTGCGGCATCACCTTGGGCGTATAGACCTGCCCGTTGAGATTGGCGCGGGTGGACTCGACGAGCTCCTCCATCGCGGCGGCCCCGGCGCCGCTGGCCGCCTGATAGGTTGCGATGATGACGCGCTTGATGCGATTCTTCTGGTGGATCGGCCACAGCGGCACCAGTGCGGTGATCGCGGCGCAGTTCGGGTTGGCGATGATGCCCTTGTGATCGCGGATGCGGTTCGCGTTGATCTCGGGGATCACCAGCGGCACGTTCGGGTCCATGCGGAAGGCGGAGGAGTTGTCGACCACGACCGCGCCGGCCTTGACCGCGATCGGCGCGAACTTCTTCGAGATGCTGCCGCCGGCGGAGAACAGGGCGATGTCGACGCCCTCGAAGGAACGCTCGGTCAATTCCTCGATGACGACCTGTTGCCCGCGGAACGACACCGTCTTGCCGGCCGAGCGGGCGCTGGCCAGCGCCTTGAGCTTACCGACGCGAAAGCCGCGCTTGTCCATGGTGGCGGTGAATTCGGCGCCCACCGCACCGGTGACGCCGACAATCGCGACGACGGGATCGTTACTCACTTTGTCCTCCATTGCATTGAGAATTTAGACAACAAAAAAGCCCCGGACCATCGAGGGCGGGGCTTCGGTAGAGCTGATGCGTTTAAGTCGACGACCTACGCGCGCACGCCTCCCCGGGCCCCTGAGGCCGTGGTGGTTTTGGTCGTGCGTTTGGTGGTCGTGAACATGGCGGCGACTTATGCGGGAGAGTCTTGCAGCCGTCAATGGCTTTTCCCCCCGGTTGGTGCCGGGGCTGCCGCTATTTGGCCCGTGCGCCCGGCGGCTCCAGGATGACCTCCTTGAGGTCGTCGCCGCTGATCACGACGATCGCGAAATTGAGCCGGCCGCGTTCGCGCACCAGACCGCCGCTGATCGCCTTGCCCGAAGCCGCGCGTTCGGCGACGCGCACGGCATCCGCGAGGCGATGCCTGATCGCACCGAGCGCTGCGAGGTTGCTGCGGTCTTCAAGGTCGAGCTCGGCGAGCGGGAGGGCGGCTTCGCCGCCGACGAGCTCGCCGGTCGAAGCATTGATGGTGTGGCGCCAGATCCGGTCGTTGTGCAGGGTCTTCACCCGGTAGACCGGCACACCGGACGCTCCGTCAAAACTCACATCCGCCGTCGTGGCGCCGGCGTGCCGGCCTTCCGCGATCGCCATGGCCTGGCTGATCGAGATCGACGAGCTGCGAAAGCGCTCGATCTCGCGGCTGACTGCCTGGCGGTCCGCTTCGGCATCACTATCTGTGTCGCTGTGAAGCGCGGTCGGCGTGCTCGCGGTCACGATCGCCTGTGCCGGTGCGGCGAGGAGCAGCGCGGGCAAGGCGATCGCAAGCAGTTGCGAGGTCCATCGTTTGGCTGTCGTCATGCTCGAAACCCTCGGCCAGCGAGTGTGCCGGATGATCGTAAAGAATTCGCGGCCGACCTTGGGCATCGGTCGGCCGCGGAACGCCGCATCGGGCTGTACCCGGCACGACGATCGAAGCGGGACGGACCTCTTTGGGGCTGGTGAAAAAGCGGTCCGTCTCGCCTTGTAACTAAACCATACCGTATCGTTTTATTTTGATCAATGGCGAGGCCATGGTTCCCTGGGGGATACATCGCGCGCTCACGGAATTGTCAGCGGGACGGGCGCCGCTGCGGGCTCTTTGCGGCGCTCTGGATGCGGTCGGCGGGTCCCAGCGCGCCAGCCAGGAACAGCTTGATCGCCGCCCGCATCCGCTTTTCCGCGGCCTTCATCTCCAGCGCCGTTCCGAACGTCGCCATGCGGTGGGTGTGACCGACGACGACGTCGAGAAACACCTCGGCGGCAATGGTGGTGTCTTCGACATCGAGTGCGCCTTGCGCCACCAGACGGTCGAAGAAGCGTGCCGTGGTGGCGACGGCCTTGAGCCAGCCTTCCTCCTTGCCGAGCTTGGCGACGTCAGGGAAGTTGATGGCCTGTGACGTCATCATGCGGCTGAAGGCGACGGCGTCGGGGCCGCAAGTGAACGTCAGCATTTCGCGCCCGATCTCGACCAGCCGCTGCTCCACCGAGATGTTCGCGGCGCTGGAGAGCTGCGTCTCCGCGGCCGCCGACAGCGGTGCAAGCCAGCGCGCGATCTCGCGCCTCAGCACGGCCGCAAACAGGCCGCGCTTGTCGCCATAGCGGGAATAAACGGTGGGCTTGCTGACCCGGGCCGCTTCCGCGACCGCGTCGAGCGAGGTTGCGTCGAAGCCGCGATCCAGGAACAGGCGCGTGGCGACCTCGATCAGCCGCTGATCGCGCTCGATGGCGGCGGTCTTCGTCGGCCGGCCGCCGCGCGATTTCGGCACCTCGCGCCGTGGCGCGGCGGTTCTTGTCTTGGTCGCAGTCAATCCCATGCCCAATGATTCCTGCGCAGTCGTGATATCAGTCATTCGCTCTATATCGCGCAGGAGCGGGGGCGTCATCGCGAATCTGGCCGAATTGGCCGTATCCTCAACGGTTTCCGTATGGCCTCGTTCCGTCACGCGGGATCACGGAAGCGTCGATGTCCAGGCCTGGCCGGAAGCCGCCTTGTCATATCCGTACTGATACAGCGCCCGCATATAGGCAGTGTCGAACCCTTCCGAGGGCGCCGCCGGATAGTCGCGCGCGATATAGGAGAGATGGAAGCCCAGGCGATTGCGCTTGGCGAAATCATAGGTCGAGAAGATGATCGAGCGCGTCTGCGACTGGGTGATCGACGACAGGCTGCGCGAGGCGACGTCGATGGTGCTGTTGGAGACGAGCTCGAAATTGCGTTCGATCTTCTTGTTGACGAGGATGTAGATGTCCATCTTCGCGTTGCCCGGCAGGCGGCTGCCCTGGAAGAGCAGCGCTTCCGGCAGCGTCAGCACCGGCGCCGTCACGCCGCCATCGACGTGCATCTCCTGAAACCTGCGGCCCTGGCCTTCGGCGTCGATCATGATCGGCGGAAACACCAGGGGAATGCTGGCAGAAGCCGCCATCACGTCGCGAAACAGGTTTAGCGCCTCGGGTGTTCCGACCGCGGCGATCTTGCCCATGTCCCAGATCGCGGTCCGCTGAGTGTCGAGATCGGTCGTCACGATCAGCAGCTTCCGGCCCCTGGCATTCTCGCGCGCGACTTGCGCCATGATCTCGGGCCCGACATAGCGGGCGACGAGCTCGCGCAGCCGCGTGTTGCCGAACAGGCCGGATCCGAATAGCACCCGCATGATGCTGGGATCGTTCAGCAGACTCTCCGCGATGCCGCTGGTGTAGACCTCCTTCAGCGTGTCGTCATATTGCGAGCCGAGGAACGCAAACGGCGCGATCAGGCCCCCGGTGCTGACACCCGAGACGACCGAGAAGGTGGGACGGGTTCTGGCCGCGGTCCAGCCGTTCAGCACGCCGACGCCATAGGCGCCGTCGGCACCACCGCCTGACAAGGCCAGATAGGATTTCGTCGCGGTGCTGTTGTCCTTCTCGAAGCTGAATTTCGTCACGGGCTCGTCGGCGTAGCGCCGGAGGCCGTCGATATCGAGCACACGCGATGTGCTGGCTTCAGCGGCCGTATAGGGCGTGCGGGGCAGGGACGTGCAGGCACCAAGCGCCAGGCTGCACGTCAGGACCAGGACTCCGCCCAGGCGGGCGCCTATCCGCCCAATCCAGCCCTGCGAGAGGCCGGGAATATCGGTCGAACTTAAAGGGAGGGGCATCGTCGGTGGCTGGCGATCACGCTTGTACCGCCGCCGGCAAATTCGCCGCGGCAATCTCGTCCAGCCCCCAAGATAAAACTACACTGTATCGTTTTGTTTAACAAGAGCAGCGGGCACCAATATCCGCTCCAATTGTGTCCCAGTCTGAGGCACAAGCCAGCCTTGGCGTGGTTCGCGCGGGTTGATCGGCCTTCTCCGACAGGCAATAAGCACCGCCATGAATCCCGACAATGATCTTCCCAATCACTTTGAATTGCTCGCCACCGATGGCGCCGCGCGCACCGGGCGTCTGACCACGCCACACGGCACGGTCAGAACGCCGGCCTTCATGCCGGTCGGCACCGCGGGCGCCATGAAGGGCATGAACTGGCGTGAGGTGCGCGACGCTGGCGCCGACATCGTGCTCGGCAACACCTATCATCTGATGCTGCGGCCCGGCGCCGAGCGGATTGCGGCGCTTGGCGGCTTGCAGACATTCACCGGTTGGAACGGGCCGATGCTGACGGATTCCGGCGGCTTCCAGGTGATGTCGCTGGCGGATCTGCGCAAGGTCAGCGAGCACGCCGTCACCTTCCGCTCGCATATCGACGGCGCCAAGGTCGAACTGTCGCCGGAGCGCTCGATCGAGGTGCAGCGCTTCCTCGGCTCCGATATCGCCATGCAGATGGACGAATGCGTCCGGCTGCCGGCTGAGCGCGACGACATCGAGCGGGCGATGCACCTGTCGCTGCGTTGGGCCGAGCGCAGCAAGCGGGCCTTCGCGAGCGCGCCCGCCGGTTACATGCTGTTCGGCATCGTGCAGGGTGGCGACGTACCGCAGCTTCGCCATGCCAGCGCGCAAGGCCTGGTCGAGATCGGCTTCCACGGCTATGCGATCGGCGGCCTTGCCGTCGGCGAGCCGCAGGCGGTGATGCTGGCGATGATTGAGGAGACCGCACCATTGCTGCCGAGAGAGCGGCCGCGTTACCTCATGGGTGTCGGCACGCCCGACGACATCCTCGAGGCAGTCAAGCGCGGCGTCGACATGTTCGATTGCGTGATGCCAACCCGCAATGGCCGTCACGGCGTCGCCTTCACGCGCTTCGGCCAGGTCAATTTGCGCAACGCGCGCCACGCCGACGATCCGCGTCCGCTCGATGAAGAGAGCTCATGGCCGTCGACGCGGAGCTGCGCGCGCGCCTATCTGCATCATCTCGTCAAGGCGGGCGAGACGCTGGGGGCGATGCTGCTGTCCGAGATCAATGTCGCCTATTACCAATCCCTGATGCAGGGCATCAGGGACGCGGTCGCACAGGGAAGGTTCGAGGAGTTCTATCAGCGTACGCGCGAGGACTGGACGAGGGGCGACATCGCCCCGCGCTAGATTAATTGCAGACGAAGCGCTGCTTGACGGCATGCTTGGTCACGAAGCCATAGCCGCAATTGTCACAGGTCCAGAGATAGCTGATCACGTGGTCGGAGATGTAGGCAGATGCTTCGGCGGCGACCATGGAGTCGGCGCAGACCGGACAGGTAGGCAACTCGCTGCAACGCGGATAGCGGTTCAGCGCGACGGTCGACAACACTTCAGCAATTGCTGACATCGTGGTGACCTCCCTGCTTTAAGACCTAAGTCTAACATAAGCAGAATCAGTTGACGAGGTCGCAACACAAATGCGTAGGTTTTCTGATATTTGCAGCTCACGCGATTTTGCGATGCAGCGTATTTAACATGTGCCGCATTGTCGCTTGCGTGTCGCTGCAAGCTGTCCGTAACTGCGCGAGAGCCGTGAAAGCGCAGATTGTTGCCACAGGGAGTTCATCATGGACGCGTCGTCCAAGACGGGTGCAGCGCACCAACCCGGCCGCGGCCGGATCTATGACTCGATCGTCGAGGCTTTTGGCGACACGCCGATCGTGCGGTTGCAACGACTGCCCGGCATGCACGGCGTGAACGCGACCATTTTGGCGAAACTTGAATATTTCAATCCGGCCGCGAGCGTGAAGGACCGCATCGGTGCGGCCATGATCATCGCCATGGAGAAGGCGGGCATCATCAAGCCCGACACTGTGCTGATCGAGCCGACCTCCGGCAATACCGGAATCGCGCTTGCCTTCGTCGCGGCCTCGCGCGGCTACCGGCTCAAACTGGTGATGCCGGAGTCGATGTCGATCGAGCGGCGCAAGATGCTGGCCTTTCTCGGTGCGGAACTGGTGCTGACGCCGGCAGCCCAAGGCATGAACGGCGCCATTGCCGCCGCGGAAGAACTGTTGAAGACGACGCCGAACTCGGTGATGCCGCAGCAGTTCAAGAATCTCGCCAACCCCGAGGTGCACCGCCGCACCACGGCGGAAGAGATCTGGAACGACACGGCCGGCAACATCGATGTCTTCGTCGCCGGTGTCGGCACCGGAGGCACCATCACAGGCGTCGGCCAGGTACTGAAGCCGCGCAAACCTTCCTTGCGGGTGGTGGCGGTCGAGCCGGAGGAGAGCCCGGTGCTCTCAGGCGGCCAGCACACCCCGCACAAGATCCAGGGCATCGGCGCCGGCTTCGTTCCCGACATCCTCGATCGCTCCGTGATCGACGAGATCGTGAAGATTAATTCGACGACGGCAATCGAGGCCTCGCGCGCGCTGGCGCGGCATGAGGGCATTCCGGGCGGCATCTCTTCGGGCGCCGCGATCGCGGCCGCGCTTCAGATCGGCAAGCGCCCCGAAGCTGCGGGTAAAACCATCCTGGCGGTGGTGCCGTCCTTCTCCGAGCGGTATCTTTCCACGGCTCTATTTGAGGGAATCTAGGACATGGCGGATCAACCGAGGCGGCCGCGTACGCTGGGCGATGCCAGAACGGAAGCCGAGGCGGCATTCAAGAAGGTGACGGCCAAGGTCGCCGTGGCGCCGCCCAAGCAAACCGCCGTTCCCGGCATCAAGGAGCAGGTCACGCTGCGTATCGACCAGGACGTGCTGGAGTTCTTCCAGGAGGGCGGGCCGGGTTGGCAGGACCGCATCAACGAAGCGCTGCGGAAGGCTGCGGGGAAGTCGTAGCCAACGTCGTCATTGCGAGCCAACGGGTCCGCGCGAAGCGCGGCCCGATGGCAGGCTCCGCGAAGCAATCCAGAATCTTTCCACGGTGACAGCCTGGATTGCTTCGTCGCATCAGCGCAAAATTGCTCTGCAATTTTGTCGCGAGCTCCTCGCAATGACGGAGCATGCTGCGACACCGTTGTACCAAAGAAAAAGCCCGGCGCGAGCCGGGCTTTGTTTTGATGCTGCAGTCCTGCCTCAGCGGCGGAACATGCCGCCCATCATACCGCCGACGACGCCACCCACGAAGGCCGCGCCGGCAGCATCGCCGGGGTTGCTACGCTGGGGAGCCGGTGCCGGCGCGCTGCTGGGGGGCGGGGCACTGGCGCGCCGAGCCGCCTTCTGGCTGTTATCGCTGGCGGTCGGCGGTGCGGCCACGATCTCCGAGAGCAGGGCCTTGTGCTGGTGCTTATTGAGGTAGCCGGACGAAGGATAGCCGCGCGCTGCTTGCCAGCGCTTGAGCACGGCGCGGGTCTCGTCGCTGAACACGCCGGTCTGCTTGGTGTCGAAGCCGAGGCCGGTGAGGCGACGCTGCACGTCGCGGCGCTGGTTCTTGTCGAGGCCGATCTGGTCTTCGGTGAGCTGGGTGGCCTCGTCGGTAAAGGTCGCGGGATCGATACCAGCGTTGAGCGTGCGGGTCGCGGTCGAGGGGCCGCTCTTGATCGCGGCAAGGCGTGCCAGCGCCAGCGACTTGAACTGACCGTTCGGATAGGCGGCGAGATAGGCGTTGAGCTCTTCCGGCTTGTTGGACTCCTTCACCGAGCGCCAATATTCGAGCTCGACACCGTCCGAGCCGCCGCCGGTTGCCGCCGGCACGGTGCCGGCCGCGGTCGGCGCCGCGTTGGCGACTTGCGTTGCCGGGGCCTGGTTGAGATAGACGGAGCCGGTCAGGTTGGTGTGGCCCCAGGGCAGTTGGCCCTTGCGGGTCTCTTCATTGACCTGGGCGCGCACCGACGTCATCGCCTGCTGAATCTCGACGCCGGGCTTGGTGATGTTGTCGATCAGCGCACGGGTGAACGGGCTGTTGTTGCCCTCCTGGCCGTCGAGCGCGGTCTGGCCAGGGCCGGTGGCGAATGCGATCAGCGTGCCTTCGCCGGACTTCATCTCGGCGAGACCGCTTTGGACGTTGACGCTGCGCGTCGCCGAGTTCGACTTGATCTTGGCGGCGAACGGATTGTCGCGGCAGGCATCGAGGAAGACGAGCTTGACCTTGGCGTCACCCATGGTCTGCTCGAGCGTCAGGTCGATGTTGATGGCGGCCCCTAGCTTGACGTCCATCTCCGACTTGATGTCGGCGTCGACAGGCAGGAGATAGTTGGTGCCGCTGACGGCAATGCCGTGGCCGGCATAATAGAACAGCGCGATGTCAGAGCCCTGCGCCTTGCGGCCGAAATCGAGCAGCTTCTCCGTCATCTGGTCGCGGCTGAGATTGGACCCTTCGATCACCTCGAAGCCGACATTGCGCAGCGTCGCCGCCATCGCCTTGGCGTCGATCGGCGGGTTCGGCAATTGCGCGACGTTCTTGTAGGAGCCGTTGCCGACGACGAAGGCGACGCGGCGGTCAGCCTTCGCAGCACTGATCGACAGTGCCATGCACATCAGCGAAGCGAGGAGGGTGAGATAGCGCATTCTGAAATCCCCCAGAATCGAATTGCAGGCAGCAACAAATTGGCAACGAACCTACACGAAGTCCCCGACTTCGCGCCACCAAAACGGCGGTCCGCTGCGTTCAACCCGTTGCTGTGTGGCCGAATGTGCACGATGGAATGCTTCCCCAACGTGATCCAAATCACACGGCCACTTCGTTTTGTCGCGCGAGGCGGCGCGAGGTTCACCGCGCGCGAGCTGGAACCACTGATGGCGGCCTTAAATTGAGGAGATTACCGCACAGGATCAGCGCCGCGCCCAGTACGGTCAAGGTGTCGAGGCGCTCCGAATACAACAGCCAGCCGACGGTTGCCGTGAGCGGTACCCGCAGGAAGTCCATCGGCACCACGATGGTCGCATCCGCGTACCGGAGCGCGCTGGCGAGGCAGTAGTGCGAAAATGTGCCGCAGACCCCGATGACGAAGAGCCAACCCCACATGGAGGCCGACGGCCAAGTCCAGACGTAGAGCGTGGGTAGCAGGCCGACGACCATCTGTACGACGATCATCCAGAACAGGATCGACAATGCGCTTTCGGTCCGGGTCAGCGACTTCGCCAATATCATGGAGATGCTGAAGCCAATCGCGGCCCCAAGCGCGATCAGCTGGCCCGGATTGATCTCGCCGGTGGCGGGCCGCACGATCATGACGACGCCGACGATGCCGAGTACGACGGCGGCGATCTTCCAGACGGTCATGCGCTCGGACAGGAAAGTTGCGGCCAGCAGTGCCGTCCAGATCGGCATGGTGAATTCGATCGCGACGACCTGGCCGATCCCGATCAGCGCCAGTGCGTAGAACCAGCCGAGCTGCGCGAAATAGTGGACCCCGTTGCGCGCGAGGTGCTGCGGCAGGCGTTTGGTCGCGACCGCCTTGAAGCCGCCGGCGCGGTAGATGATGGGCAGAAGCAGGAACAACCCGATCACAGATCGCACTTCCATGATTTGGAAGACGTTGAGCTCGCTCGTGGTCTCGCGGCCGGCAACCGCCATGACCAGCATCAGCGCGAGCCAGCCGGCCATCCAAAGTGCAGCCATCGATTTGGACGCTGTCGCGGTCATAGGTGTGAGTGCGGGAAATCGTGCCTGAGGGGAAAGCCGGTATCAGCGACATCGCTGCGGTTTGCAACGGTCAAATCTGCGGATGCAGCGATGCAGCTCGGTGTGCTAAGGCGTCAGCGAACAACGAGAAAATCGGGAGGTCTTCGCTCATGCGCATCTTGCAGCCGGCCGATTGGAAAAAACCGCGCGGCTTTTCCCATGGCGTGGTGGTCGACGGGCCGGGGCGTTGGGTGGTGCTGGCCGGGCAGACCGGCGGCGACGAGAGCGGCAACTACGCGCCCGACATGGCGGCGCAAGTTGCGACCGCGCTGAAGCGGATCATCAAGCTTCTGGGCGAGGCCGGCGCGGGCCCGGAGCACATCGTTCGCCTGACTTGGTACCTGACCAGCCGCAGCGAGTATGAGGCCGCCGGGGCCGGCATCGGCGCGGCCTGGAAGGAAACGCTGGGACGCAATTTCCCGCCCTCGACGCTGCTCTACATCGGCGGTCTCGTGGACGAGCGGGCCAAGGTCGAGATCGAGGTCACGGCGTTCGTGCCGAATGCATAAAAAAGACCCGGCGAGGTCGCCGGGTCGATGGCCTTGAATGTGATCTGGCTCAGCGCGTCATCGAGATGTTGGCGCCGCGGAATTGGCTGTCGGCGCGCAGCGTGACGGTCTGCTTGTTGCCGCTCGTCCTCAGCGCGATATTGGCGTTGAAGCCGGCGGCGGAGGCGACCACCTCGAAGTTTCCGCCGCCACCACGGCCCTGAAGTGAGCCGGAGATGTTCCGGCTGGCCTCGGCCCAGCTGCCGGTGATGGCGCTGCCTTCGGCGCGGACACTGGCGGAGAGGTGGAATTTGTAGGCGTCGCTGGCGCAGGTCAGCGACATTTCCATGGTCGGGCCGATCGGGGCGTATTTGGCCCGGCAGCGGATCCGTTCGGTCGAGCCGTCGTCGAGGACGGCAGTACCGCCGCCGCTCCAGCTGCCTGCCATCGGGGCAAACGGGCCGGCCTGGGCCTTGCTTTCAGTGTGGGCGATACCCGCCACAAACAAAACGGCGGCCGCGATCAGCAGCCGCCGGCCTCGAGCGCGAGCCTCAGTTGGTTTATTGGCGCGATGCTTCCCACCGCCCGCTGCATGGTATGCCTGCAGATGCTCCATTCCACTTCCCCGATCCGGCGTTGCCGTTGAGTTGACCGTTGGCATATGCACCATTGATCGAAACTTTCACAAGTCCCTCACGGCCGATGGTGCCGGAAACGTTAGCGCCGGGCGCGGTGATCTTGCCGTCGGCAACCGTCAGCATGGAGCTTGCGGTCGGTTCGCAGGAGCCGCTCTTGGTCACGATCGTGACCTGCCAATTGCCGTCATAGGGACCTTGGGCGAAGGCGGGAGCGGCGAGGGTGCCGGCGAAAACTGAGGCGGCACAGAACACCGCAATGCGACCAAAACGCATGAATTCCGTCCTTGAACTTGTCTGATATGCTGACGTTTATTCGGACGAAATGTGACGGAAATTTGTTGCAATGCCAAATCGAAAATTGTTCCTGTGGGAACAATGGTTTATTTGGGTTCTTGGCTCCGATTTTCGAAGCAGAATCAACGCGGGTTCACGTTAAGGGTAAACGTCAGTAGAGACTCGGCGCCGAGGTCGCGAACTGCTCGTCCTGAACTTTGGCCGGCAGCGCCTTGTGAACCTTGATGTAGTCAATCACGTCGGCCAGCAGCTTGAGGCCGAGAGGCGCCAGCGCGCGCTCCCAGAGCTCCCGCGCAGTCTCGCCCTTTTTGACGAAGCACCAGTCCTGGGCGGCGATGGCGCCCGCGTCCATGCGGTCGGCGAGGTGGTAGATCGTGCCGCCGGCGACCGGATCGCCTTCCTTGATGGTCCATTCCACGGCCGCCTTGCCGCGGTGACGCGGCAATAGCGAAGGGTGATAGCCGATCCCGCCATACGTGGCGGCGGCGAGCGCGTCCTTGCCGATCCGGGCGTGGCTGTGCGCCGTGATGATCAGATCCGTATCGGAGCCAATCTCGGAGGCCACCACCAGCTTCGGATTGGCCTGGACCGCCACCTCGATGCCGGCCGCCCTGGCGGCAGCGGCGAGGCGATCCTCTGCATCGGCCACCACGACCCGCACGATCGAGACACTGTGCTCCCGGAGCATGTTCAGGGTGGTCACGCCGAAATGGCGGGAGCCGACGAGGGTAATGCGCATGGGTGTCCGATCTGTCTCGCAGCTGCGTCATCCCCCGATAACACGTCCGGACGTCCTGTCACCACCCGCGCTGCGTTTGCGCGGGTTATCAACAATGCACAGCGCATCACGAAATCATCTGATGGTAATACGTTCTCAACCAGCCTGGCGTATCGACGAATCCGTCGCGGATTTGTATTGCGTACCGCGACCTGAGAATGTCTCGCCGGCGTGGGTGCGCCGCGCGGGCCTTTTGGCCGGGACCAATTTCATGCCCAGCGCGATTGAGCAGATCGTCGACACCTATGTCCGACTGAAGAACCGGCGTGGCCTCGACGAGTTGATGATGCACCGGCAGCGGCTCGCCGTCGATCTGAAGAGCAGGTCGGGCTATGATTTCAGCCTGCTAATTGGCCAGATCGACGAGGAGATCGCAATCATCGAGGCAGGCCTCAGCCGGCTGAAGGCCGAAAGCGCGGGTCTCGGTCCATCGTCTCCTGTCTGAACCGTTCAGTCGCGCCTGCCACCGTCAATGACCGTGAACAGCGGCCGCGCCGGGGTCGGCTCGACCAGGAGCTCTTCCACCAGTGCGGTTGCCGCATCGACATATTTGCGCGTCGGCTTGTCGAGCGGACGCTTGGCCTCGTCGTCGAGCGCGACTTTCGCTGCCTCGACCAGCTTGCGCATGCGCGCCGCGTGATCATCGCCTGCCGTCAGCGTTGCGCGTGCCAGCGAGCGCAGCACGAACAGCTCGCCCTCGAGACGGAGCAGACGGTCGTTGAGCCTGGTGAGGACGGCGTTGAGGTCGGCCATGGCTGATGTTCGGCGCGGAGGATCCGCCCTGATCTAGCGGCGATCGGTGAACGGAGTCCAAACGCCTACGGCGCAATTGGGCAGATTTTCCGGCGATCTCGCCGATGTGACCGGTTGTGACGCGCAGATGAATGGTGCGAGCAGGTTCTGCTGACCACATGATGGGCGGGACGTCAGGAGCCCGTGCGATGCGCTCTGTCTTGGCTTTGATTGTTCTGATGTCAGCGTGCACCTCGGCTGCCGCAGCGCCGAGGCATTACGCGCATCCGCGGCACCATGTCGTGGTCCGCCCCGACACGCGCGCGGTCGTGCCGCCCGGCTGGTACAGGTTTCCCGGTCATCCGCCGATCCCGCCGTCGGAGAACAGGAATCTCGATCCCTCCAATTTCGGCGGCGGCTGATCGCGGCTCACAATGCGGTCGATGGGCGAGGGGATACCCGGCTTTCGCTGGGCAACGACGGCGAGCGCGAACCGATGCCTCGGGCCTACCGTCCAACGCCCGCCCAGCGCCGTCCGAACACGGGCGGCTTGGTCTTCACCGCTTCCCAGCCGAAGAAGTGATGCTTGCCGGACCAGCTATGCACCACACTGCTACAGATGCTGCACTTGAAGCTGCCGGAATGCGCTTCGGCATGTTCTTCCCTTGTCGCGGTGTAGCTCATGCTGCAACCCGCACAGGTGAATTCTTCGATCGTCCAGATGCTGTTGGCCATTGCACAGAATGTTTTTTGGGGACCTCAACCCACGGTAACCACGGGCCTTTGCAGCGGCGTAAACTGGCCCGGAGAAATCCACTTAACGGGCGTTAGCCAAGCCAGGCCGCAAGTCCCGGTCAATGCGCATCTGCACGCGCCTGATGGCGAGCAGCGGGAGCTTGCCTTGCACCCGCCCGGAGCGGACCCTGTCGCCGATCGCATAGGCATAGCGCCAGTAGCCCGGCGCGGCATTCCGCTTCAGCGAATAGTGGACGCCGCGGTAAATCCCCGCATGTGCATCAAGCTCTCTGGGTTCGGCCGTCATCGTCCTCAGAATGCCGATTCGTCCGATGCGTTCCTAGTCGGCGGATCTTGCGGGAACCGGTCGCCTTGACGCCCGGCTTGTTGCTGGCAATAACGGCTAGGCCTCGCAAGCGCCGGAAGTTGCGTTCATGTCGCAGGGAAAGCAGTAGCCGTGAAAAGTCTCCGTCAGCTCCTGACGGGTGAGGATATCATCCAGCTCGTGATCCGGCTCGGCCTGCTCGCCCTGCTGATCATCTGGACCTTCCTGATCATCCGCCCGTTCGTGCCGATCCTGGCCTGGAGCGGCGTGCTCGCGGTCGCGTTCTATCCGGCCTTCAGCTGGGTCGCCAAGATCCTCGGCGGCCGGCCGAAGACCGCGGCAGCGATCCTGACCCTGATCACGCTTGGCATCGTCATCGGCCCTGCGACCTGGCTCGGCCTCAGCGCCGTCGACGGTGTGCGGGAGCTGGCGCACCAGCTTAGCACCGGCGACCTCGCGCTGCAGTCGGCGCCGGAGCAGCTCAAATCGTGGCCAGTGGTCGGCCCCTGGCTCTATGATCTCTGGGACCAGGCCTACACCAATATCCGCGCGGTGCTGCGCGAGGTGGCGCCGTATCTTCAGCCGCTGGCGGGACCGCTGCTGTCGCTCGCGGGCGATGCCGGTCTCGGAACGGTCCAGTTCCTGCTGTCCGTGTTCGTCGCCGGCTTCCTGTTTCCGCACGGGCCGCGGCTGGTTGCGGCCGGCCGCAGCTTCCTGTTCCGGATCGTGCCCGAGCAGAGCGAGCATTTCCTGGAGCTTGCGGGCGCGACCATCCGCGCCGTGGCGCAAGGCGTGATCGGCGTCGCGGTGGTGCAGGCGCTGCTCGCCGGCTTCGGCTTCAAGCTCGCGGCCGTGCCGAGCGCCGGCCTTCTCGCCTTCATCGTGCTGCTGCTCTCGATCGTGCAAATCGGCGCCTTCCTCGTGCTGCTGCCGGTGATCATCTGGATCTGGACCGCCAAGGACGTCACCACGGCGCTGTTGCTCACCGTGTTTCTCGTCCTGGTCGGCTTCATCGACACCATGCTGAAGCCGCTCGTCATGGGGCGCGGCCTGACCACGCCGACCATCGTGATCTTCGTCGGCGTGATCGGCGGCACCCTCGCCCATGGCATCGTCGGCCTGTTCATCGGGCCGATCATCCTGTCGGTGGCCTGGGAGATGATGATGGCCTGGATCAGGACGGAGGACCGTCCGAAGGTGAGCGAGGGCTGATCTCGCGCCGCGACGGCGCGCTCGGTCCGCCATGTCGCACCAGGAGCGCACGGCTCCGTGGCCTGCGATCAAAATGCGCCCCGAACTTGTCTGTTCGACTAGACAAGTTACGATCTGGACGATTCTGGTCTCGATCTACGGCAGTAATGGCGAAGTCTTCCAAGCTGGTTGCCGCAAGGCGCGGCAAGGTGTTGTTGGTCCGACGCCGGTCGGACGGCCTCTGGATGTTCCCAGGCGGCCGCAAGCGTGCGCGTGAGTCCGCGAAGGACTGCCTGCGGCGGGAGATCAAGGAAGAGCTGCCCGAGCTGAAGCTCGGCCGGATCAGTCTTTGGAAGGAAGTGAAGGCGAGAAACAAGCGCTCCGGCCGCAAGATGAGCGATGCGATCTTCATCGCCAAGGGCGCCAAGGGCAGGCTAGCGATCGGCGACAAGAAGGAGATCGACCGCGCCGCCTGGCAGAAGCCCCGCGGCATCCGCCTGACGCCGACCTCGCGCTACATCCGCGACCGCCTGTTTCCGCGAAAGCCGCGGCGGTGAGCTAATCCTCTCGCCCCGCCGATCGCGTCCGCCCGGCAAATGACCTCGACCGGGCCATGCGCGGTTCCGGCGCCGCGAATCTGACGACCTCGACCTCGTGCTGCTCCTTGCGGGCCGTGCGCGCATTGCGCATCGCGCGCTTGATGAAGGGGTATTGGGAATCCTCTGCGAAGAACAGCACCACTTCGCAGCTCGGACATTGCCTGGAATAGCCGTCCTGCAACCGGCCGGCGCGATCGCGAAACACGCCCTTGCAGCGCGTGCACTGAATCTGGACGAAACTCATGCGCGATCGACAATGACTGTTGAAGTGGGGTGTTCAGGTGATCCCAAATGGAAGAAAGCCTGAATGTCTTCCCGGCTTGTCGGACAGGCTTGGTGACAGCCAATGCGGGTAAGTGGGCCGCTGTTCGCAGAATGCGCGCAGCCGCTATTGCTTGGCGGCCATGGTGTCCAGACAGTGGTTGAGATAGGCGGTGCGATCCCTGGGCAGCACCTTCTCGAGATCCGCCTTCATCGCGCATTCGCGCTGCCGCAGCTGCTCGGCCCGGCGCTTCTCGGCCGCCTCCCGATATTCGGGGGCAACCTTGCTTGGGTCGACCAGCGCCTGTGAGCGTGCGGGAGCCGTTGCAAGCAGTGCGATGGCCGCGATGAAAATGAATGGTTTCAAATGAACCTCCGTAAAAGAGAGATTCTAGCGCGCGGCGTGTGCATGCTCAAACCGGAAGGATGCGGTACCCAGTTCCGGCAGGTCGGATCATCAGTGCGCCGACCGCGCCGGCAGACATCTGGCCGACTTTCTTGGAACGACTTCGCTCGGCGCGCGTAGATTCTAGGCTCACGGCCCATCCCCAACCCCAAAAGCCCCCGGGCCGCGAGAAAACCTTCCCCACAAAGGTTGGCGACCTCAGCGCCTTCGCACTGAGGTCGTTTTGGTGCAAATCGTGTGAACCAGTTCACAAACGCTCGGCAAGATCGCTGCTATGAAGACGTCATTGCTTAACCGCTTCATTTTGAACGAACGCCCCAGCGTGGCTCCAAGCGCTGGGGCTTTTTCGTGCCTGCCAGTGAGTAGAGCGTCTCGATTGTATTGACTTTCGCGTCGAGAGCATGGACCGCATTTCACGCGTCGGAACGGAGCCAGTTCCGATCTGCTGGGGGATCAACGGCCAAGCTGCCGGGATCGCGGATGACGTCCCGGACGTTGCCCACGAGCGTGCGTTCGCCGGGCAAATCCCATATGCATGGCGCCGAGCAGCCGAATCAGGATGAGAGCGGCTCGCGTTCAGTTGCCGGCGGTTTACGACCAGAGACGGATTCAAGTGAGGCTTTCCAAAAACGCGCGGGCGACCAAGAAGTCGCCCAAGAAGAGCAAGGGGTCGCAGCGCGCAACGATCTCGTCTTCGTCGCCCCTCGGGATGATGGCCCTCCATCTGCTTGCACAATGGAAGCAGTCCGGACGCAGCGGTCTCGTTTTTCTTGCCGAGAGCGAGAACAGGGCCGAGCGGCTGGGCAGTGTCATTCACGCGCTCGACCCTTCCTGCGAGGTTCTGGTGTTTCCGCGTTTGAACACCTTGCCGTTCGATCAGTTGGAGCCATCCCACGAACTCGCGGGGCGCCGAGCCTCGGTCCTGCGACGTCTCGCAAAATCCAAGAAGCCGCTGTTTCTGGTTTCGACGGCGGAAGCCGTGATGGAGCGCCTGCCGCCGCCTGCGAGCCTGTCGCGCCTGAGCGTGAGCTTGAAGGTGGGCGGCGCGTTTTCCGAGCGGGACCTCGAGGCGCGCCTTGAAGCTCTCGGATATGATCTCGACGACGAGCCGGACTATCCGGGCGGGGCGCTGTTTCATGGCCAGACCTTCGAGATATTTCCCGCAGGCGCGCTGGGGCCGTTCCGGATCGAGCATTCGGATCGCGCGATAAGACGGATCGTGGCGTTCGATCCGAAAGAGCACGACATCATTTTCGAGACCAGTGAGCTTCTGGTCGATCCCATGTCGGAGCGGCTTGCCTTCGCCGGCAAACGCGGCAAGCGCGCGAGCCTGTTCGATTATTGCGGGCGCGCCAAATGGATCGCCGATGCAGGCGTGCCGTTGCACGCCGACGCCTGGCTCAGCACGATCGAGGAAGCCGCGCCCCGCGCGGAGCGGGAGCGCGAATATCTCGGGCGGGCTGACTGGAAACGGCTCGCCAAGGGCATGAAGGCATTGCCGCGGACGGCGCCGTTCCAGACCACGCCGGAATTTTCGAAGCTGACATCTGCAAGGAAGGCGCTGCGGACGTTCGTCGAGGAGATGCGGCGGGCGGGTTCGCGCCTGATTCTCGTCGCGGCGCAGGAGGATGATCTGCGCGTGATGGAGCGGATGAGCGGCGTCAAGGCGCAGCGCTGCGAAGACTGGGACGAGGTGACGAGCGGGCGGAACGGCGAGACGGCGCTGCTGGCCGATCTCGATGCGGGCTTCGTCCTGCCGGGGAAAAAGCCTCTTGCCATCGTGACGGCGTCCGACGTGCTCGGCAGTCGGGCGCATCATCCCCAGCCGATGGCGCGCGCCTGGAGTGCGGCTTTCGATCATGCCGATGTGCCCGAGCAGGGCACGGTGGTCGTCCATCTCCAGCGCGGCCTTGGCGTGCTCGACGGCTTGCAAACGGTGAACACCGGCGGCGGCGCGCTGCGGGAGATGATCCGCCTGAAGTTCGCAGGCGACAATGCGGTGCTGGTGCCGCCGCCCGATCTCGCTTTGATGTGGCCTTACTCAGCCGAGCTCGGCAAGCTCGCGCTCGACAAGGCGGACGGCAGCACATGGTGGGCACGCCGCACCTCAGCCGAACGCGAAATCCAGATCGCGGGCAAGCTTCTGGCCAAGCACATCAGCCAGCGCCGGCGGCGGCGCGCCGAAAAGCTGGTTCCGCCGGGATCGGCCTACGAGAAGTTCGTGGCGCGCTTCCCTTATTTCACGACGAGCGACCAGGCCAAGGCGATCGCCGACGTGCTGGATGATCTTGCCTCCGGTCACCCCATGGACCGGGTGATTTGCGGCGACGTCGGCTTTGGCAAGACCGAGGTGGCGCTGCGGGCGGCCGCCGCCGTGGTGCTGTCCGGCAAGCAGGTGGCGGTCGCGGTGCCGACGACGGTCTTGGCACGGCAGCATGTCGCAACGTTCCAGAAGCGCTTCGCTCCGTTCGGCATCGAGGTCGGCAACCTGTCGCGGGCGACATCAGGCGCGGAGCTGCGCGAGACCAAGGAGGGACTGCGCAGCGGCCGGATCAAGGTCGTGATCGGCACGCAGGCGCTCACCGGCAAGGACGTCAAGTTCGATGATATCGGCCTCGTCATCATCGACGAGGAGCAGCATTTTGGAGCGGCCGAAAAGGCCAAGCTCGCCGGGCTCGCCAAGAACGTTCACGTGCTCATGATGAGCGCGACGCCGATCCCGCGGACGCTCGCCGCCGGCCTTGCCGGCTTCCGCGACCTTAGCGTGATCGCTTCGCCGCCGGTGCACCGGCTTCCGGTCGCAACCCGGATCGCACCGCTCTCGGATGCTGCAATCGCTTCCGCGCTGTTGCGCGAGCAGCGGCGTCACGGCCAGAGTTTTCTGATCTGTCCGCGCATCCAGGATCTCGATCCCATGCTGGCGCGGGTGCAGGCGGTGGCTCCCGACCTGCGCATCGTTTGTCTGCACGGCAGACTGGCGGCCGACGAGATCGACGACCGCATGATGAGCTTCGTCGAGGGCAGGGCCGATGTCCTGCTCGCGACCAACATCGTGGAGAGCGGCCTCGACATTCCCCGCGCCAACACCATCGTGGTGTGCTGGCCCGAAAAGTTCGGCCTTGCCCAGCTGCACCAGCTCCGTGGCCGCGTCGGCCGTGGCGGCATCCGCTCCTTCGCCCATCTGCTGACCGAGACGGAGTCCGGGCAGTCCGAGAAGCGGCTGGCAGTGCTCGAGGAGTTCAGCCGACCCGGCGCCGGCTTTGCCATCAGCGAGCGCGACCTCGATCTCAGAGGTGCGGGAGACCTGTTCTCGGAGCAGCAATCCGGCCATGTCCAGGTGTTCGGGCCCGTGCTCTACAGCCACCTCTTGAAAATGGCCTCGGAGAAGGTCGATGAGGGCCGGGCCGCAGTGTGGGTGCCAGACCTCAATCTGCCGGTCGGGGACATGCTGCCCGACACCTATGTGCAGTCCGAGCCCGTGCGGCTGGAACTCTATGCGCGTGCCGCGCGATGCAATGACGAGGACGACCTCGACGACCTCGAGGAAGAAACCTCCCGCCGCTTCGGCCCGCTGCCGAAAGTGGCGCGCGACTTCTTCGCCGCAGCCTGGCTCAGGATCGAATGCAAACGCAGAGGCATCATCCGCCTCGACGTCGGTCCCGGAGCGGTCGCCGCGACGTTCCTGCCGGGGCGCTTGCGGAAGTTGCGGGGCAAGTCACTGCAACGCGACGGCGATCGCGTCGTCTATCACAGCCCGATGCGGGACGCGCCGCTCGAGCGGGTGGAGGAGTTGTTCGAGCTGCTGGATGAGGGGTAGGGCGCTCGCGCCTTCGTCAGCAGCTTGACGTCATCTCCAGCGCGGATCACGTGTCCGCGTCGTTGTCGTATTTGATTTCGTGGTCCAGTCGGGCCGGACGGCACGGCTTTGGCCTGCTTCGGTTGGCAGAACTAGAACTATCTCAGCGACCGCTTCTTCAACTGCGAATTCGTAGCGGGAACCCTGTGCCACAATTATAGTTAATTGGCTTGGCGATGGAGATTGTCCGATGTCCCATGCCATCCCTCCGGTCATTGTCGCGATTGTCGTAAGCTCATGTCTGTTGGTCCTGGCACAAGCAGGCGGCGGAAATGCAGGGTCCGCCGGAGCGGGCATGGGGACGGGGGCGGGTAGCGCCAGCGCTGGCGGGTCGGCACCTTCTGGAATGGGGACGAGTGCAGGCAATGCGGCTGCCTCAGCGCCCCCAGGGCTGGGGACGAAAGACACCGCCACTGGCGGAAATCTGGGCGCCAACCGCCAACCGACGAATCCGAACATTCAGCCCGCCACGCCTGCGAAGTCGCGCTCGGCAGCCCAGGCCGCGAGAAATGCCGGGGTTGGTCATGCCCAAAACGGTCTGCCGATCGGCGCGATTGGGAGCGGCACGAGCAATGAGGATCAAATGACCACTGGCCTGGCGTCCTCCCGAAACAGGTCGGCAACACAGGCTCAAGGTGGTTCAGAAGGTCAGCCAGGGAGGGGCACGAGCATTTCGGACCAGATCAGCCGGCCGCGAGCCGCACGAGCTGGCGACAAGGTGCTGGACGCCAACGCGCAGGTCAAGCGACGAACAACTGTGTCGCCCAGACGCGTTCCCAGCCCGACAGGGCCAGGTTTGTAGTCTGCGAGCGAAGGGGCGAAGAGACAGGATGGGCGCAATGGATCATCGCGCCCCGTTCCCATTTTACCGTGGGACCAAATTGGCTGCGCATAAGAGTTGAACCTGTCTGAGCGGAGTCTGGAATCCGCCGCCTAACCGATCGGCCACTGCGCATTGATTGGTGAAGGAGTTGGTACCCGAGCTCATCTATCGATTGAGCGACTAGCCAAAAACGTAAAAACAACCCCATGCACAGTAGCTAAGTGCTGCTGTTACAATGCCTTCTGCATCCGTCGCGAAATCCGGTTGACGCGTCGGGCAAAACAGTGGCATGCTGCCATTCTTCGGAAAATCCGCTGCGAAGAAATCTGCTGCTGGCCATGGGGTGAGGGGCTTAACCCCGTAATTGGCCGGGGTCGCAGAGCCCGTCAGCCGGCCAGGCCGCTAACGTGGAATTAATCCAAAAAGCCCACAATTTTAGACAGTTGTGTATGGGTGCTGCGTAAAGGAGTCGTCGTGAGGACGCTCCAGGGGGCGGCTTCCTTTTGCTCGCTCATTGGGGTCAATGCACGTGACCACGACTTTCGAAACGGAAGGCTTCGCTGAAGAGCTCGACCCTGCAGCACTTGCAGCCGCCGCAGCAGCACACGAACCCGCAGCCGCGGAAGCTCCAGTGCCGATCAAGCGGTCCAGCCGGAAATCGGTCCTGGCCCTGTCCGTGTGTGCCTTGGCCATCAATGGCTCGGCGGCGATCTATACGTTGCCGTCTGGTTTTCCGTCGTTGAATGTCAGCAGCCTGGCTGAACTTCTTCCGCGCCAAAAGGCTTCCGCGGCAAAACCGGATCCGGTCGTCGCTGCCTTGAAGGACATTCAGTCGGCCCAGCAGCGACAGACTGCCTTGCTGAAGGAGAACAATGATTCAGCGCAGCAGAATGCAGCTCTGCTGCAGCAGGATTCATTGGTGCTGCTTTCCCTGCGACAGAGCATTACGGAGGAACGGGTCGACGTGAGGAAGATATCGTCGCAGCTGTCGACGCTGATCGCCAAGGTCGACACGCTGCAAAGTGCATTGATGTCGGACGTCACGTCCTCCATTCGAAGGGCGCATGCTCGCTATGGACTGTCCGCAGCGATGCGCAAACGGATGGTGCGGGAAGCGAAGCCTGTCGGGCCCGTTTCGGTTGGCGGAGCTCCGCTGAGTATGCCAGCCACAGCTTCAGCCCCGGAAAGCTGAAGAGGCGTCCAGCAAATCACTTGGGGCCATATCGGCGCGACCCAGTATCGCGAAGGGGACTGCATCTTTCCGGAGTTTCTCGAACTGGGCCAGAGAGTCCTTCATTTGCAATGACTCCGTTCCCCGTAATGGAACGGTCCAGGCAATGTTCGAAAGCGAACAGATGTGGTTGCCGTTTTTTCCTAGTCTGGGCTTTGGCCTTCCCCAAAGGTCCAAGCACCTCCAGCGGCCCCGGCCTCGACCCACCTAAAAGCCCCCACGGCCGGGGCCGTCACCACAGTGCAGCACTTTCAATAGGAACCGTCGCCTCGACACCGCATTTGTTGATTGCATAATTGTCCCGGTTGTCCGGTCGGGTCTTTGGGTGTCGTGGGGGCGTTTAATGGGCGCTTGTGATCGCACCGCTGTTCTGAAGCAGCGTGTCGACGAGCTTGTTTCCGGGCTTTCCGAGTTAGAAAATTTGCGATCCCGCGTCATCGCAGCCGAGCACATGCAACAGGGGCATAGCGTCGACCGCAAACCGGCCGCAGCAACTCGCCGGACTGCTAAACCCAAATTATCATCGGCAAAACCCGATCGCCCAAAGAAGCACTTGGCGCGGCCGCCCGAGCAATGACTGATCTGAGGCCTGATTTCCACGTCCCGTCACACGGGGCCAAAGGCGCTCACGAGCCCGATGGTGATCGGGACCAGCGCAACGATTGTCCATAAGGCAGGCGAACTGGAGGACAGGCCGGCGAAAAAGATCAAGACACCGAAGCCGACGAGGGCCACCGAGATGGCGTATGCGAGCGCTTTTTCCATCGTTTGATCCACAGGGAACACTGGATGGATTGCGCTTGTAGGATTCCCTGCCGGTCGAAACGTTCCTATGCCGAATATCCGGCTCAAGCGGTGGATTGGCACCTTTGAGCCTTTGACCCGCCGCGATCCACGCGCCGCCTCGACACGCGCAATTCTGCGCCAAGCGGAGTGGGCCATGTCTGTCTCTGGAGCATCACGGACGAGCGGGTCGACGTGAAGAATTTGGCTCGCCTGTTGGGCGATTAAGGGAAGCCTCCTGCTGGCCAAGCTCTATGGCTACTGATGCCGGAAGAGCTGCGCTCAGGGCAGTGGAGGCTCGCTGGTTCACGCCGGCGGGCCCCTGTGCTACGATCCACGAGCGATCGGGAGCCGCCACCATCGCGTCGATCGCCGACAATTGAGCTGGCTATCGACAAACGTAAGTACCCTGGCGCCGTGGTGCCGAGCGTCCGCCACTTTTGCATTACTGGCTCCGGCGCGAAGCATCCCGATCTTTTCCTTGCAATGATTAGATCATCCTTCATGTAGGGAGTTGTTTAATGATTAGGCTGATTTCAATTGCTTCCCTCACTCTGGCTCTGACCACCGGCGCTGGACAGGCGCAGCAGAGCACGCCTCGCGGAGGCTCCCCCCAAAGTTTGGAAAGATGCAGGCAGCTCGCTAGCGAACGTGGCTTCTCAAGTGCGGGTGGGATTATGAAAGGACAAGGTCGCGCAAAGCGAGAGTTTGTGATCAATTGCATGCGCGGAAAGCAAATCTAGGCAAATCGAACGGGACATCTTCGGACGGGTTCGCCGGTTCACGCTGGCGGCTGTCCCACTCGTCCTAAAACAAGACGCTGCCGGGCTCGAAATACATGTCCCGGCAGCGTTTCATTCTCAAACTGAGCACTGAAATCCCAGTTGGTTTCGACTGTGCAACGGCCATGCCACAGGTGTGTGACACGGCCCGCCAGCTACGGGCGGGCCTTGTTCTGGTCCATCGTATAGTTCTCATGCGCGGTCGGCTGCCGTCCGTATCTAACCCTCAGTGTCCTAACTTGATTTTGGGAGTGTCCTAATTCATTCTCAGTACTGACAACATTCAACAAGCTCTGTTCACGCACGACGATTGGGGAGGGGCGCTCCAGGACCGTGACCCTTCGCCCCCGATGATGTCATGAAAGGCATGCAAGCCCACTTAGAACTACTTCGCGGGCAAATCGCAGAATGCGAGCGCATGCAGAAGGCCGCAAAGAGTCAGCTCCAGCGCAACGTGTTCGCAAGGCTGCTCGCGCGCTACAGGGCTATCGCGGTCGAACTGGAAGAAGCGATAGCAAAGATGCCTCCTCCAAACACTTTCCGAGATCGCACCAAGCAAGCGCGGCAAGCTGCCAAAGAGTACGGCGACGACCAAAGGAAGCTAGCCAAGAAGCTCCGCCGCAAGATGAATTAAGGCCGCCTCAGTTGGCGGCCTCACTCTTTATCCTCGGTCCAAGATCCTCGGTCCAAGTCTGTTCGCCGCACTCGCACTTGAACATGCGAACCGCTCCAAATTACGGTGACGGGTGCTCACCGTAATATGGTCGCACGTGCTTCCACAGCATCGCGCTCATTGGGCATCGCGGATCCGGATGCCTGGCTCGCCGCGGACATAGAACTGAATACGCGAGATCCTACGCTGGAGCCATTGCGCAAGCTGCTTGTGCCGGCTTTCGGTGTACGTGGCAACGACTGCAGCGACAACGTTCGCTACCAAGACGGCTGGGATAAAGATCAGCCATCCGCCATCTTTCCAGAGCAGGAAGGCCGGATACATCAGGGTGTGATGAATGAGATAGAGGGTGAAGGAATACCCGGCGAAAAACCGGACGATCTTTGCAGGCCACGGAGAGGCGACAATCCGTCCTGGCTGCGTCGCCACGACGACTCCTAGAACAAAGAGCACGAGGAGGGGGTAGGTTATGGGCTTGTATTCGAGATATGCGCGGGTCGTCGCCACATAGGCGACGATCGAGCCGACGGCGAGCAGGGCGCCCAGCGTCCTGCCTTGCAAGGCAACGGACCTCAGAGCCTGACTCAAAAAGGGCGGCGAGCTTTTTAGGGTGCAGCGAGGCGTCTTGTCAGCAGCCTGAGATGGGCAACATGAAGCCAGGCAAGCTCT